>NZ_ALKJ01000030.1:0-10431 GCF_000292995.1 Porphyromonas sp. oral taxon 279 str. F0450
GGACAAGCCATCGGCGGGTTTGGAGCTACGCTGGCTGCAGCCTATTCTTGGCATGCGACCTTCCACTGGTTTGGTATCATCGGTATTGTCTATGCGTTTGTTCTGGCGGTATTCCTCAAGGACAAGAAGCGAGTAGCCCCCGAAGAAGCGAAGGAGGATACTCAGAAAAAGCCCCGAGCTAATGTCTTGCTTAGCCTCAAGTCACTATTTACAAATCCTGCGTTTTGGGTCATCCTCCTCTATTTTGCTATTCCTAGTCTACCTGGCTGGGCAACCAAGAACTGGCTTCCCACCCTCTTTGCCGAGAGTTTAGGGCTACCCATGGCACAGGCTGGTCCCATGGCTACCATCACGATAGCATTCTCCTCGTTCGTGGGGGTCGTGTTTGGGGGGATTCTCTCGGATAGATGGGTTCGCAAGAATATCAAGGGTCGTATCTATACAGGTGCCATTGGCTTATCTCTGACCATACCCTCGCTGCTGCTCTTAGGCTTTGGTGATAGTATCTTCGAGGTGCTCAGTGCTGGGGTCTTGTTTGGGATCGGCTTTGGGATGTTTGATGCGAACAATATGCCCATCCTATGCCAGTTCGTGAGTGTGCGTCAGCGTGCTACAGCTTATGGTGTGATGAATATGGTGGGGGTCTTTGCGGGGGCAATGATTACCTCCGCATTAGGGTCTTGGAGTGATGACGGCAATCTCGGGATGGGCTTTGCTCTTCTTGCCGCTGTCGTTGCTTTCGCCGTCGTGATCCAGCTCTACAGCCTGCGTCCCCAGACCGATGACAAGGAGTAATATCAACCAATAACATACTAACAGAAGAACATGATACTATCTGATCTCAAGTATAGTGAGCGAATCGAGATGCTGCACCCTCTTTTTAAGAGAGCATTCGATTATGTGAAGACCCATGACCTGCTGAACACCCCATGCGGGCGGATCGAGCTGGAGGGCGATGATCTGTTTATCAACAACGTCGATCCTGAATGTGTCGCCATCGACCAGCAGGTATTAGAGGTCCACCGTCAATACATTGATATTCACATCTTGCTGGAGGGTGAAGAGATCATCGGGTGGAAGCCTCTTTGCGATGCCAAAGATGAGCGAAAGGAATACTCAGAGTCTGATGACTGTGCTCTTTACGGAGATGAATGTTCGACACCGATCAAGCTTTTCCCTGGTCAATTCGCTATCGTATGGCCTGAAGATGCACATGCTCCTCTTATTGGTGAAGGGAAGATTCGCAAGCTCATAGTCAAGGTCAAGATCTAGACTCTAAAGACGCTGCTATTCCTCTCATTAGACTCTTACCATAGCGATCTTCTAATCGGAAGTTCGATTGTAGAAGAGTGTCATAGCCGAACCGACATCGTTGCTTCGGCTATGATGCTTTTGGGTAGGGAGGAGGTGGCGGTGCTTCGTCTTCGCCTGACAACGGCAGTCACGTAGGCATCTAAGTCTCCCGCTAAGTACTAACCAACGGAGCCACCCGACGCATGCTTCTTCGAAATCGCGTCGGGTGGCTCGCAGTATGGGGAGGTACTCTCTGATTCTTCTCTCAAAAGATATATCTTTGTGGTGAATCATCTGCACTTTGTTGGGGATGGCTTCAATCTTGAGTATAATTGCTCCTATCCTGCCTCTAGTTAGTATAACCGCGGATTGTATAACAATCTATAGTTTTATTAGAAAGGAGGTCTGGCCTATGAGTGATTATATAATGGTGGGCTTTGGGACTATGGCAGGTAAAGACCATTGTGCTCGAGATGAAGCATTCTCATGACATAGTGATAGTCCTTAGCCTGCCACCAATTACGGAGACCCGCGAAAGCGGGTCTCTTTGCGTTTATAATGGGCTTCCCTTTTTTCTTTCCTCGGGTAAATAGCAAAGGGTGCAAATCACTAGTGATTTGCACCCTTTCATTTTCAGCGGAGAGAGAGGCTCTTTCTCTTGAACCATCATAGATGCTTGTTTGATGTCAATATGCTGTTTATCAACATATATGTAGGATTTTGATTAAAATGGGATATCATAGGATTTCCCTTGTTATATCCATACTTGGGTGTATCTTTGGGTGTATAAACCATACACCCAAGCGTTATGAATATCAAGCGCAATATCATCTTTGCTCTGGAGAGCCGGAAGAAGGACGGTGTCCTGATCGTGGAGAACGTCCCTATCCGTATGCGAGTGAATTTTGCTTCCCAGCGGATAGAGTTCACTACGGGCTATCGTATCGATGTGGCTAAATGGGATGCGGACAAGCAACGAGTAAAGAACGGATGCACAAACAAGCTTAAGCAATCAGCCTCAGAGATCAACGCTGCACTCTTGGGTTACTACACCGAGATACAAGAGATCTTCAAGCGCTTTGAAGTGGCCGAGGTTATGCCAAGCCCTGCTGATGTTAAGAGCGCCTTCAATGCCCGCCATAGGTCTGACGAAGTACAGGTGGAACGGACCTCCGATAAGCCCGATCCTTCAAACGACTTTTATAAGGCCTTTGATGAGTTCGTACGTGTCTGTGGCCGACAGAATGACTGGACGCACGCTACCTACGAGAAGTTTGCTGCGGTGAAGAATCACCTCAGAGCCTTCCGAGCTGACCTTAGCTTCTCCTTCTTCAATGAGGCTGGTCTGACGGAGTATGTCCGTTACCTGCGGGAAGTCCGCGAGATGCGCAATAGCACGATCGGGAAGCAACTCAGCTTCTTGAAGTGGTTTCTACGTTGGAGCTTCGGCCAGGGAATGCATGGGAATAATGCTTACGATACCTTCAGACCCAAGCTCAAGGATACGCAGAAGAAGATCATCTTCTTGACTTGGGAGGAGCTGACAAGGCTTCGTGAATTCGAGATCCCTCCAGCTAAGCAGTCACTTGATCGTGTGCGGGATGTCTTCCTCTTCTAGTGCTTCACTGGACTGCGATACTCGGATGTCTACAATCTCAGAAGAAGCGACATCAAGGAAGATCATATCGAAGTCACTACGATTAAGACTTCTGACAGTCTGGTCATCGAGCTCAACAAGCACAGCAAAGCTATCTTGGAGAAGTATCAGGATGTGGTATTTGAGCACGACAAGGCACTGCCCGTGATCACTAACCAGAAGATGAATGAGTACCTCAAGGAGCTTGCCGAACTTGCTGGTATCAACGAACCTATCCGCCAGACCTACTACAAAGGGAACGTGCGCATCGATGACGTTACTCCTAAGTATGCTCTGCTCGGTACGCATGCTGGCCGACGCACCTTTATCTGTAATGCCCTTGCCTTGGGTATTCCTCCTCAAGTTGTGATGAAATGGACGGGGCACAGTGACTACAAGGCGATGAAGCCCTACATCGACATTGCGGACGACATTAAGGCTAATGCCATGAGTAAGTTCAATCAATTATGAGCTGGATCAGACTGCATCCAAGCCTAGCTCTCGGTATCGGTTTTTATGAAGTTGGATCTCCATTTATTGATTGACTTGTGAACCACTATTGGTTTGCACCCTATGCACTATATTTAATTCAAGGTAAATGATATGAGAATGCGGTTCGTTTGTAAGGCGATTGCTATAACTGTAGTGATCCTCTTTGTGGCTCTTGTAGGGTTCTATCTATGGTGTTTTACATCTTTTAGATTATACTTTAATCTCCTTGATGCTCCTACTTTGGAATTTGAGACCACATGGTTTGACCGCTCAAAAAATGAGACTTATATATTCCTGAAAAGCGATATTCCCTTGGAGGAATTTGATGGCTCTTCTTACTTGCGGTTGTTGGGAAGGGAGGCTGCCGACTCATTGCCTTATTCGAAGTATTTTAAAGACGATATTTTGATTGACAACGTCGTATTGGATTGTAGTAGTGTTATAAGAAGGGAGGCTGCATTTGGGGAATTTACTTACGTCGCTATTATTCCGGGTGAGTTGCCGAGTTATACAATTTATGCTCGATTATTCTTTATTAAGGCCTACGGATATTCATTCGGAAGTAACCTTATTAGAATAAAGAAAGAGCATTTATGATCCTCTAGTAGAAAAGGTGTTTGTTACGGGCGTACACAGCTCAGGAGAATCCCCGAAGAGATAGCAATCCGTTACTTGAAAGAGCTTGAGGCTAAGTACTCGCCAGGGTCGGTGATCGCAGATGTTCCCTCTAATAGAGTGGGAGCTAATGCTGGGATTTTTGAAGCGAATGGAGGGGAAAACCCTTCGTGGCCAGATGATCCTTGAGGTGCCTGTGCAAGAGGAGCCAGTACCCGAGAACGTATTACGCTATGCAGCGAAGGAGAAGATCAAGATTAGAGATACCGAAGGAACGATATATAGAATAAAGAAATGAAACTAACATTAAGAGCTTGGAACGCTCCCTATGAGTGCTTACAAAGTGAAGAGGATTCTTTGTATAATCTGGATCGCTACAACAAGACGCGTTACTCACGTCGTAAGAAGCAGGAGGGTCTGCTGGAGCTGGCTTCGCGCGAAGCCCACGAGAGGCAGACGGTTTACTTCGCCACGATCCTCAACGATGATGGTAGCCCCTACTGCGCGATGGAGTCCAACGTCGGATACTTCGGACTTGACTTCCTCGGAGATAAATACGAAGACTATTTGCTATATGAGTATAGGGAAGATGAGCATAGTGGGAAACTCTTCCTAAAAGTCATCACCTTATTCGAATATTACCCTGGGACGACAGAGAAGAAGATACGTATAGACTTCAGATATACTAAACAAGGTGACTACTCGTCTCTCCTCTACCAAGGGGAGTCGTATGATGGGACTTATGAGGAGATCCGCACGGACTATCCCCCGATCTCTGCGGAGGAGCTGGAGAAGCTTTGGGTGGACTATCCGAAGTTCGGTGAGTACGACCAGCTCATTCGTCTGGACCGCATCCCCCAGCTGGCGCGGGAGCGCATCCTCGAGTACACGGACAAGGAGTTCCCCGCCTTCCGCGAGCACCTCCAGCGAGACATCGACCGCTACGAGCACCCCACGAAGTAGGCGCTTCATAAGCCGACGGCTGGTGTGCGAGCGGGAGCACGCCAGCTACCCCATCATCACCCGAAGGGAACAGCTTATTCAGACGACAATGATAGCCTACAAAGAGCCTGCTTGTCCTAGGAGAATCGTGAGGTGTCACCGCCCCCTCTGTGGGTGGGTAGTCACAACCTATATAGGTCAGCGGGGCGACCAGTATTGGTCGAGGCGCGAACCACTATAGGTTACTACCACCGACCACTATTGGTTGACTCGTGAACCAATATAGGTTTGCACCCCGTACCACTATTAGTTTGTACTACGAACGAGTAGTGGTTTGCATCCCCTCCTCCGCAAGCCGGCATGCTACCGCGCCTCTGTACTCCGCTGTACTCCCCGCTGAAAGGGCTAACTTTGACAGCAAACTCCCCCATCCCCCCCAAAGGAAATAGCTTATTCAGACGACAATGATAGCCTACAAAGAGATCGCCCAAATCAAGAATGTGAAGGGCGTTAACCCCGTCACGGGAGACTATTCCTACGAGGAGAATGGGCGGGGCTACCTCTATATTGATGGTGTCTTGCTTGAGAAAGAGGAGCCTGCTCTCGATATCGTTTCTGTAGGCGAATACGTCTATGTGTGGTATGGTTGTGGGTGCTTTGAGCTCTATTCGGGGCACACGCTGCTCAAGGTATTTGAGAAGAAGGTCTTCCTTCTTGATGGGAATATAGGCGGTTACATTGGGTATCATATTCGCGACCCTAAGACCTTTGAGGCGAGTGAGAATATCCTTTCGATCTCAGACGGGCAACCTCTCTTAGCGCAAAACGTCCCTTATAGCTTGTATAAAGTGGGTGAGGAGGTTATCGGTTATAAGATCTTCGAGTATAAGCTCAGTCGTTTAAACTACTCTGGCGAGGTGCTTTGGACCTTTGACTTACCCCTGTGCGAAAGTAGTCGCGATGAACCTGACGACTACGATAACCACGATAAACTGGATAAGGTGCTGGGGATAGCACAAGGTCTGCTCTGGATCTGCACCCGTTGGTTCCGACTTATAGCTCTGGATCTGGAGACGGGTAAGCCCGTGCATCTGTTCTCTGGAGGCTGGTTTGATGAAGATCATTCCAACTACACCGTTTTAGATGGCTTGGGGTGGTGCTTCTTTCGTGAAGCTGAAAAAACCATCGTATTAATCAGCAATTTGGGGGTGCAGATCCTTGATGCTGCTACAGCCAAGATCATCGAAGGCTATTCCTTTTCGGAGGTTGATCCGCAAGGGATCGGGGCTTTCGAGTATTTCGATGCCGCACGACTCCAAGGGGACTACTTTACATTCATTGCCGAGCGCCCGTACGAATCTTATGGCACGGGGTGGGCTGGTGTCTTTGACCTAAAGGCTCGTAAGTTGCTGTGGACGGATGAAGTCACCCCCAAAGAGAAAAGAGCAAAGGGACTTCATCTGGTCATTACCCGCCCCGTGTACTATGCTGGAAACAAGATCTACGTCTTGGACAACAGCAATACCCTACATATCTACCAAAAGCAATGGCGGCTAAAGGCGCAGGTGCGCCCGCAGAGCGAAGCGACCGCCTCCGCCGCTTGTGCCACCGCTCCCACCGCGGGGAGGTAGTCGCGAAGATTATTCTGTCGTGAAAAACATATAGTTTTGCGACAGATGACCCCTTGTGTATGCATGGAGGATATTGATGACCAGATTATTAAGAGCGTATCAATGTGCGGAAGGGGTGCCATAGTCTTTCCTGTGAACTTTCTCTCCCTCGGAGAAGGCACAAGTGTCTTGAAAGTCTTGCAGCGTTTGTTCACCCAGGCACGCTTATTCATTTGGCTCGAGGAATCTATTCTTACTCAAGGGAGGATAAACTCTTAGGGCTTGGGGGGATCCCAAGAGAAAAGCTATAGGAGTATGATCAAGTTTTCTCAGAAGACCGATATGACAAGTGGCTTCCCTACTACGAAAAGCTAAAGGCCGAGGTGCTCCCAACCATTGAACCCCAATATAATATATAGATCATGCTAAAGTCAGAAAGAAAGAAGCTCACCCTAGAGCGCATCGATGCGGTCTTGAAGCCGAGAGGATATAGGGCTCGAATAGCCGATGGTATACGATACTATCTACCCCAAGACGGAGTAACCGTTGCATGGACAATCGTTTTCCTCAACTTGGGGTGGATCAACTCGAGAGGGGTCATGGTTACCCATGACGAGGTAGAGCTGATACTCCAGAGGGTCAAGGATGAGAACTATCCCTTCCCTTGGCAAATGCATAGGGGGACGATATTAACCCCAACGATAAGGCATAGTACTTTTGTTGATGAATATGACACAGCAGATATGGATACCGAGGAGCAGATAGAGGATTACTGCAACTGGTATCTCGGCTATATCAATGGTGAAGGTGCAGACTTCGTACAGCACTACTCCTATCTGCCGAATGTCCTCAAGCGTATGGATGAACTCATAAGCCAAGGGCTATCTTGGCAAAATGGCGCACAAGGGATCCTCTCAGGGACCTTGGATGCTTTCTTCCGAGGCCTAATCATTGCTAAGCTGTGTAATGATCCAGAATCTAACTTCGAGAGCAAAGTTAGGTTCTGCGAGAAGTATCTTTATGATGGGACAAATAACAAGTGGCTTCCCTACTACGAGAAGCTAAAGGCCGAGGTACTCCCAACGATCGAGCCCAAGTACAATCTATAAGAAGATATGAGCAGGTACGAAGATAATCTTGCGGGATTTTATAAGTTCTTTGCCCAGGCGCTTATCCGGCATGGCTATACAACGAAGAAGAGAGACGGCGAGACATTCGCCTTCCTTAAGCCGTTTGAGTATGGGCATTTCATCTTTTCCTTTAGTGTCCACGAGGGTACTGGTCTTATCAGAGTAAGCCCCCCTCAGGTATCGTTTGATGCCGTGGAGAAGATCATGCAGGAGATTGATTACCCAGACAAACTACAGTTCAGTATCTCTTCAGGTACATTTATGGGCGAGCTATCCGAAGCCATGACTAAGCTCCAAAAGCGAATGGAGGCCTCTCCGACGGTAGAGTCAGCGGCTTTACTTGGGCTTGAGACCTTTCGGTATATCGAGCAAGAGTTAGAGAGCTTCGAGGAGGAATACTCGACCCCCAGCAACATTATTGAAGAACTGGAGTATCGAGATTTCTGGGCAATGGCTTTCAATGGTTCTCCACCAGAAGCTATGTTCCGAGGTCTGATCTTCTACCAGCTGATGAGTCCTGAACTTCTTCCAGACAAGTTGCGCCAGAGTGACCAAATCTTTGAAAGTAGAGAGCTCGTCCCAGATGCTGCGTGGCGTATCAGCTACCGAGTGTTAAAGGAGAAATTGCCACGGTGGAAAGCTTATAGTACTGATGTGTCAGCACATTCTTTCACTGTACCTTCTCGCTTTCATTCTGCTTTCTCGCTCAAAGCTATATGGGAATACATCAAAAGCTATATAGGAATGAAGTGAAAGCTATATAGTAATCGGGTGGAAGCTATATAGTAATCGACTCAATCCTATATAGGAATACTCTGAAAGCTATATAGCTTTTATCTTATAGGTAATTTCAGGTGTATCCCTCTCTCGTTGCTTTCGGATACAGAAAAAGGGTACAAATCACAAGGCTCTATTATACCTTGGTTTAATCAACCAGAGCTAGGTACTCAAATTATGTTCACTGAAGATATCGAAGAACTGATTAAGGTGGGAAAATAGAAGTTCGCAATTAAATGAAAATGAGATGGTGGAAGTTTCAGTAAACGGAAAGAGTGTTTTAGAGCTAAATCAACCACAACCTTTCCATCGAGAGGATTTTGTCTGTATAAAGATTCACGACACCGTAGAGCATATATACATATACAAAGAGAATAAATCTGAGAAGTTTGTTGCTTTTGGATTGACATATCCTAATAACAAGGGAGTCCCATTAAAAGGAATCGATTCTATTGCGAACAAGCTAAGGCTTCTAAAAAGGACCGTGTATCCTAAAACGGGGTATATATCGTATAGAATGGAAATAGCAAATGTTATGGTAACGCCTTTTGTTGTTGTAATGTGTAAGTACGTATTCTACTTTGGACTTCTTCCTGGCGATAATTCAAGAGGACCTGAAACTATGATTGTATTACTAGGAGTGCGGAGATTTAGGCCTAGTGGTTTCAAGCTAGATTACAAAATTGATGGAGAACCATGTGAGAAAGTAATCATCCCTAACAATTAATATGGCAACAAAGGAGTTCGATAAGAATTTTGCGCATCTCATAGAAGATGCACTACACAACGCATTGGAGTATACGGGGTATAGTTTGGATATAGACTGTATCTATATCTACATCTCTCTTGAACGATCAGTGCAATACTTGGTGTTTTTCAGGATTAACGGGTGCCTGTCGCTTAAGCATAAGCTTAATGAATATGTGACCACAAAACAAATTGATGTCTCTGATGAGAATCAGAGGTGGTTGAATTCGAATGGTAATGCGATCGCTCAGAAAATACGAGCAAGCTTTCAAGATGATGAGCGAGAGGTTCCCTCTAGTCTAAGGATAACCTATGAGGCAAAGACAGGTAAGCTTAACTCTACAGTGAGTTATGATAAACTCTTAGATGATGAAGATGCCGATTCACTTACAATGTATTTCCGTTGGTTCGCAGAGGAGGGGGGAGTATTAGAGCCTTGGCAAATGATATAGCAAGTAGCTTTGAAGTTACAGAACGATTGAGTACAGGGCCCTATGTCGCTGATATGGTTGTAGAGTGTTTGTAGTAAAATAGATTATGAAGATAAAAGAAGTACGAGAGATCATAAGAGGAGCTGAATACATACGGAACAGTCCTCTAGGCATTATGTGGTTTCGTGGAGAAAGCACAGAACTGAATGGGGTTGAAATTTCGAAGAAAGAGCTTTTCCTTGAGCCAGGCTTGAGAGGAGGGGTATTTGCGGCTATGATTCCTGGTGGAGACATCTACGAGATTACTTCCAATGGGATTAAGCTACAGCTACAAGTAGATGAAGCTGTAGGATATCCTGTGATAGGAGAACTCCCCCATTTCTATATAATGAACAAATGGGATGAAGAAACAGGCGATCACGTCTATAGACACATTCAAAATGGGAAGGTGTTATGGACTAGATCATATCCCTATAGACTCGTTGAGCAGTTTGGGGACTATGCTCTCCTATGGTGCCCCATAGGAAGACATAAAAAAAGCTCTTGTCAGCTCATCGAGCTTGCTACTGGAGCTGTGCTTTGGGAATTAGACCATCCTGATGCTTATATCAGCCAAGTTTACCCCTATAAGGACAAGGTGATTATTGTCTGGTTCTGGGAGATAGGGACTAAGGGAACGAAGCGGGTGCTGTGCGTGGAGGTGCCATCAGGCAAGGTATTGTGGGAGAATGATGCCTCACGAGAGTACAAAAAGTATG
>NZ_ALKJ01000031.1:0-87266 GCF_000292995.1 Porphyromonas sp. oral taxon 279 str. F0450
GTTAAGATTCCCTGGTGTGTAGTCAATCTTAACCTCTGGAAGCATCTCGTGCGTACGTAAGTCGATAGCCCCAACGTAGAAGTAATAGTTGAGTGTCCCGTAGAAAAGATAGTCTTTGTAGACCGTCGTTACATATGTGCTGGTGTTATAGCCTGGGAACTTATACATTTGAAAGGCTCCAGTCCGTACGTCTAGCTCTGCAAGCTGGTGATTATCTCCACGCTCATATCCATCCTCCCAAAGTGAAGAGTAGAAGAATACTAGTTTGTCGTTTCCATATTTTTGGTACTTCCTTGCAGCATCATTCTCCCACAATACCGTCCCTGATGGCACCTCCACACACAGCACCCGATTGGTACTCTTATTCTCTATTTCCCGAAACCATACGATAACGACCTTATCCTCATAGGGGTAAACTTGGCTGACACAAGCACCTGGGTGGTCTAATTCCCAAAGCACAGCCCCAGTAGCAAGCTCGATGAGCTGGCAACCACCTTCCTTCGGTCCTCCTAAGGTGCCCCATAGGAGAGCATAGTTTCCAAACTGTTCGATAAGTCTATAGGGATATGATCTAGTCCATAACACCTCCCCATTTTGAATGTATCTATAGACGTGATCGCCTGTTGCTTCATCCCATTTGTTCATTATATAGAAATGGGGGAGTTCACCTATCTTCGGATATCCTACAGCTTCATCTACTTGTAGTTGTAGCTTAATCCCACTCGAAGTCATCTCGTAGATGTCTCCATTAGGAATCATAGCCGCAAATACCCCTCCTCGCAAACCATCCCGAAGAAAAAGCTCCTTCTTCGAAATTTCAACCCCATTCAGTTCTGTGCTTTCTCCGCGAAACCACATAATGCCTAGAGGACTGTTCCGTATGTATTCAGCTCCTCTTATGATCTCTCGTACTTCTTTTATCTTCATGATCTAGTTTATTATAAACACCTATAGTGGTTCGCGTGTCGACCCATATAGGCCGCTCTACCTCCCCACGGTGGGAGTGGGGGCGCAAGCAGCGGAGGCGGTCGCTTCGCTCTGCGGGCGCACCTGCGCCTTTAGCCGCCATTCCTTTTGGTAGATATGCAGGGTGTTCTCAGCATCCTTTATGTAGAGCCTATTCCCTTCCATCTGTAATGGGAACTGTGCAATCAGGTGATTACCCGTAGACATCTTTTCTTCCAATGAAATGATATCTCCTATCCAGATGAACCGGCGAGCCTTCAAGTCGAAGATCCCAGCACAACGGTAGCCATGCGCCTCCCAGTGTCGCTGTGCGATGAACGTAAGGCAATCTCCGTATAGTCGTGCGGCATCGAGAAACTCAAACGCCTCTCGTCCAGAAGAATCTACTTCTGAGAACTCATAGCTCTCGATAAATTCAGCTGTAGTAGCATTGAGGATATGTATCCCCCAATTGCTGATCGTTATGATAGCTTTATCCGCCTCGCGAAAGAAAAAGTAAGCGAAGCCTCTGACATATGTGTAGGCTGGATTTGCTTTGTCGGAGGCTGCCGAGGAGAACTGATGTATAGGCTTACCCGTCTCCAGATCCAGAGCTATAAGTCTTGAGAGACCAGTACATACCCAAAGCATACCATGCGTGAGCCCAAGCACTTTATCAAGATCATCAGGTTCACCGCTACGAGGACACAGGGGGAAGTCAAAGGTCCACAGCACCTCGCCAGAGTAGTTTAAACGACTAAGCTTATACTCGAAGATCTTATAACCGATGACCTCCTCACCCACTTTATACAAGCGGTAAGGGACGTTTTGTGCTAAGAGAGGTTGCCCGTCTGAGACCGAAAGGATATTCTCACTCGCCTCAAAGGTCTTGGGATCACGGACTTGGTGCCTAATGTAAGGGCCCACATTTCTATCAAAGAAATACACCTCCTTCTGAAATGTCTTGAGTAAGGTATGCCCCGAATAGATCTCTATGGTTCCATAGCGATTATACCACACATAGACGTATTCGCCTACAGAAATGATCTTACTTGCGGTTTCCTCTTTCTCAAGCAAGACACCATCAATACAGAGGTAGCCCCGCCCATTCTCCTCATAGGAATAGTCTCCCGTGATGGGGTTAAGGCCCTTCACATTCTTGACTTGGGCAATCTCTTTGTAGGCTATCATTGTCGTCTGAATAAGCTATTTCCTTTGGGGGATGATGGGGAATTCACTGTCAAAGTTAGCCCTTTCGGCGGGGAGTACAGCGGGGACGCAGAGGCGCGGTAGAATGCCGGCTTGCGGAGGAGGGGATGCAGACCACTACTCGCCCGTGGTACAAACCAATAGTGGTATGTGGTGCAAACCTATAGTGGTTCACGAGTCAACCAATAGTGGTCGGTGGTAGTAACCTATAGTGGTTCGCGCGTCGACCAATACTGGTCGCCCCGCTGACCTATATAGGTTATTACTCCACGTAGGGATAAAAGTTGCGGACGAGTGGCAGATAAGTTTGGACTACGTACGTGGCTCTAATATCTACGTACGTGGATATTTGGATTGACGTGCCTGGTCTTTAAGACTACGTGCATAGACAGAGGAAAACCACTACGCGAAGGCACTTTTTTCTTCACGAGAAGGATACTTTTTCCTCCGCAGGATAAGAGGAATATTCGCGATAAGGCGAAGGGCTTGCTTGACCGCTTCGGAGAGGTATATCGGGGAGCTGGGCGTGCGATGTCTTAGCACAATAAGTAGAGGACAGGACTCGCGGCAACAGTCTCCTATTGGTATGGGGTCTTGACACTATTGCTTTGCCGCTAAAGCAATATAAGTATGGGGTGCATACCACTAGTGGTATGCACCCCATACTTATATTGGAACAAAGTCCCTATTGATGGATGTAAGCAATTATCTCCTCCCAGGCATCGGGATGAAACCACCGTATCTCGGGATCACGTCGCCACCAAGAGAGTTGCTTGCGAGCGTAGTGCCGGCTGTTTCGCTGAATAAGTCGTACCGCCTCAGCAAAGTCAATATCGCCATCAAAGTAGGAGAAGAGTTCCTTGTAGCCCACGGTGTTGAGCGCATTAAGGCTACGAAGTGGATAGACTCGCTGGGCTTCCTCCACCATACCTGCCTCGATCATCAGCTCGACGCGCTTATCAATTCGTTCATAGAGCTCCTCGCGATCTCGGGTAAGCCCAACCTTGACAATACGGAAGGGACGAGCTTTCTGCTGCCCCGTATGGAAAGAGGAGAAGGGGCACCCTGTAGCAAGACACACCTCATAGCCATGGAGCACACGCTTATAGTTCTTCGGATCAACCGCCTTATAATAGACTGGATCCAAGAGACGCAGCTCCGCAAGGATTCCGTCAAGCCCTTCCGCGGCATAGCGTTCCCAGACAGCTGAGCGGACTTCCTCTGGCACGTCTGGCATACTATCAATTCCCTTCGTGATAGCATCGACATACATCATAGAGCCTCCGGAGAGAAGTGCCGTGGAAGAAGAACTTTCAGCAAAGACTTGAGGCAAGAGCTCCAGGACTTCACTCTCGAAGGTAGCGGCACTATATAGCTCTGTGACCGACCTTGTCCCGACAAAATAATGAGGCACAGCAGCCCGCTCCTCATCGGAGGGGGCTGCTGTGCCTATAGGGATCTCACGGAAGATCTGCCGAGAGTCTGCCGAGAGGATGCTGCAACCGAAGTATTGCGCGAGGCGAATACTAAGCGCCGTCTTGCCTACCCCTGTGGGGCCAACAAGCACGATAAGTGTAGGGAGATACTCCTGCTTAGTAGAGGCTCTCTGCATCAGCGATATCGAAGCCTTCGAGGTCGATATCCCCTTCATCGACGGATTCGTCGGAGAAGAGTTCGTCATCCCATGGCTCACCCGTAGCAGGCGTTGCCAGACGGGAAGCTGCTACCTCAATGCTCTCCAGCTGCTTAGGAGCCTTACCCTCAGCCTTTGTGACGACAGGCTTATCAAGACTCTTGCCTGGGATTAGCTCTGCCAGCTCGATAAAGAAGCCACGCTCGCTCAGCATATCGAAGACAAAGAAGAGGTGCTGTCCCTTATGATCCAGCAGATCTTCCAAGCGTGTATCAGCCATCAGGTAGCTATCTTCATCCGAAGAAGCTCCCATATCCATCATCGTGATCTCAAGCTCCTTCTGCCACTCCTCATCACAGATGTGGAAGGTCGTCAGCTCGTCACGAGCATAGACCAGCGAGTCGAGGATAAAGTCATTCAACTCAAGGAAGGTGGCTTCGGAGTCGATCTGAAGCTCTCTCTTGAAGAAGTCATTCTCATCGGAGAGCATTAATAGGCGATATACCATAAGTCTAAGGGATTAGGCTACTTCGTCGGGGTTACAAGGCTGAGATAAAGCTCATCAAGCTGCTCCTGATCGATCAGCGAAGGCGCATCAATCATCACATCACGCCCAGCATTATTCTTGGGGAAGGCGATGCAGTCACGGATACTATCCAGCCCTGCGAAGAGGGAGACAAAGCGATCCAAGCCATAGGCCAGACCACCATGAGGAGGTGCACCATACTTGAAGGCATTCATGAGGAAGCCGAACTGCTCCTGTGCCTTCTCGGGAGTGAAGCCTAAGAGGTCGAACATACGTGCCTGCAGCTTGCTGTCGTGGATACGGATCGAGCCGCCACCGACTTCTACACCATTGATGACCATATCGTAGGCATTCGCGCGCACAGCCCCTGGATCCGTCTCGAGCATAGGTACGTCCTCAGGCTTGGGAGAAGTGAAGGGATGGTGCATAGCGTAGAAGCGCTGGGTCTCTTCATCCCACTCGAAGAGGGGGAAGTCAACCACCCAGAGGCAGGAGAACTTTGTCTTATCGCGGAGACCAAGCTTATTGCCCACTTCAAGACGAAGCTCGCAGAGCTGCTTACGCACCTTCATCGCATCATCACCTGAGAGGATGAGGATCAGATCACCGGGCTTGGCCTGCATCGCACGTGCCAGCTCCTGCAGCGTCTCCTGACTGTAGAACTTGTCGACACTACTCTTGACCGTGCCATCAGCTTCGATACGAGCATAGACCATGCCCTTAGCACCGATCTGCGGACGCTTGACGAAGTCAGTCAGAGCATCGAGCTGCTTACGCGTATAACTTGCAGCACCCTCAGCGCAGATACCACCGATATAGGCTGCATCATCGAAGACGGAGAAGCCATGGCCGGAGAGCACGTCCTTGAGCTCAACGAACTCCATGCCGAAGCGTGTATCCGGCTTATCAGAGCCATAGCGCTTCATCGCATCGTGCCAGCTCATACGTGGGAAGGGAGTCTGAATATCGAGATCGAGCAGCTCCTTGAAGAGATAGCGGGTCATCCCCTCGAAGATCGTCAGCACATCCTCCTGCTCGACGAAGCTCATCTCACAGTCGATCTGAGTGAACTCAGGCTGGCGGTCCGCACGAAGGTCTTCGTCACGGAAGCACTTGACGATCTGGAAATAGCGGTCAAAGCCACTAACCATCAACAGCTGCTTGAAGGTCTGAGGAGACTGGGGCAGAGCGTAGAACTGGTTAGGGTTCATGCGAGAGGGCACGACGAAGTCACGAGCGCCCTCTGGCGTAGACTTAATGAGGACAGGCGTCTCTACTTCGAGGAAGCCCTGACCATCAAGATAGCGGCGCACGGCGAGAGCGAAGCGGTGACGCAGCTCAAGGTTGGAGCGTACGCAGCTACGACGCAGGTCAAGGTAGCGGTACTTCATACGCAGGTCGTCCCCACCATCGGTATCATCTTCGATAGTGAAGGGAGGCACCTCTGCAGGATTGAGTACGCGCAGCGTCTTGACCGAGATCTCGATATCCCCCGTAGGGAGCTTAGGATTCTTATTCTCACGCTCGGTGACCTCACCCGTGATCTGGATGACGTACTCACGACCGAGCTTCTCAGCCTCAGAGACGAGAGCCTCGCCTACGTGAGCCTCATTGAAGACGAGCTGAGTGATACCATAGCGGTCACGAAGGTCGATGAAGGTCATCCCGCCCATACGGCGTGCCTTCTGGACCCAGCCAGCGAGCGTCACCTGCTCCCCGACATTACTGAGGCGCAGAGCGCCACAGGTAGTAGTGCGATACATATATTCTTTTTCCTTGATCGGTAGCCAGCCAGAGGCCTGCACACCGAGTGATAAGTGCTTGTTCTCTCTACAAAAATACAAAAGATTACGGGGGATTTATAGCGCAGGTAATAGATAGAGAGCAGTAAGGCACCATCGCAGGATCCTCCACCCAGAGCGAAGCACCATAGCCATACCTTAGTATAGGGGACTATAAAAGCAATGCGAGTAGAAGTGGATTCACTTCTACTCGCATTATATTCAGTCGGGATGACTGGATTCGAACCAGCGACCACTCGCCCCCCAGACGAGTACTCTAACCGGGCTGAGCTACATCCCGAGTGCTCTTGGAGACTTGCCACGTGGGCTTTGTCCCTTTTGCGCTGCAAAGATAAGGAGAAGGTGGCTAACTACCAAATGTCTCGCGAAGAAAATCAAGCCCTTCCTTAATAACTCCCTCATCCGCAACCTCTACCGCCTCGATATTTCCAGGCTCGATGACGCCCATGAGCGTGATGGTGCCTGCTGAGTTCTTCTTATCATGCCGCATAAGACGAAGCAGTTCGGGGTAATCCTTGCAGGTATAGAAGAAGGGCGAGTAGAGCTCACGGGCCAAGGTCATCAGCTGACGGATGTACTCCTTGCTCGTCCCACGCTGGCGCATCGTGATATAGCTCTCGATGAGTAGCCCGAAGACGACGGCCTCACCATGTGGGAGCGTGCGGCGAAACTCATTCTGATGTGAGTAGGCCTCCAGTGCATGCCCTACCGTATGCCCGATATTTAGGATACGACGAAGCCCTCGCTCCGTAGGATCAGCCTCCACAATGGATGCCTTGTAGGCAATACTCTTCTCGATGAGGGCCTGCCACTCGTCATCCATAAGGCCAACGGGGTCGCCAATATGACAGACCTCTCGCCAGGCCTCTCCTCCCATAAGGGTGGCATGCTTGACGACCTCACCATAGCCTGAGAGAAGTTCTTCTAAGGGGAGAGTACGCAGGAAGTCAATATCGACGATGACCTCATGGGCAGGGTGGAAGGAACCAATGAGGTTCTTTACCCCGAGGAAGTCAATCGCAGTCTTCCCCCCTACCGAGGCATCGACCATCGCCAGCAGTGTCGTCGGCACATAGACCGTCGCTATGCCACGCATATAGGTCGAGGCAGCTAAGCCCCCTAAGTCAAGCAGGGCTCCTCCACCAACGAGAACGAGGACACTACGACGAGTAGCCCCCTCTTCGCTGAGCCAAGTCCATAGGAATCCCAGCGACTCCGTCGTCTTGCACTCCTCGCCACCTCGCAGCGTACGACATATGGCCTCGGGAAGTGCAGACTGCAGCTGAGGAAGGAGGTCGGGATGGAGCTCTGCGACACGCTCCTCCAGGACTAAAAAGAGTCGATCGCAAGCCAGCCCCTCAGCGACTGAGGGGAGCTTGTGATCGAGTATCTGTGTACCGATGATCATCCGTACAGGGGTAGGCTTATGCCTTCAGCTCCATAGCGGATAGGAGCTCTTCGACAGCAGCGTTGAGTCCATCGACGTTCTTACCACCTGCCGTAGCGAAGTGAGGCTGACCGCCACCACCGCCCTGGATATGCTTGGCAGCAGCACGGAGGAGCTGTGAAGCGTTCCAGCCTCTTGACTCTACCAGATCCTTGCTGATCATAAGCGTCAGGCTGGGCTTAGAAGAGCTGGGCTCTACGCAAGCGGCGATGAAGACGAAGGGCTCGTGCAGTTCGCCTGCAATCTGGAAGGCGATATCCTTGACGATCTCAGCAGGCACCTCCTTCTCGACGAGGAAGAGGCGGACACCACCGACCTCGACACGCTTCTCCAGCAGCTGACGCTTCTTCTCAGCGATCTGCTCACGGACGTACTCCCCTACCTGCTTGCCGAGCTCGGCATTCTCCTCAAGGGTCTTACGGATAGCCGTCATCAGCTGGGGGCTATTATTGAAGAGCTGGCGGATAGCATCGATCATATCAGCCTGCTCATAGAGGTAGTTCTCAGCGGCTACACCCGTGACAGCCTCGATACGGCGTACACCTGCAGCTACGGAGGACTCACTCGTGATGCGCAGCGTACCGATCACACCCGTAGAGGCGACGTGCGTCCCCCCACAGAATTCGGTCGATGAGCCAAAGCGAATGACACGGACGTGATCCCCATACTTCTCTCCGAAGAGAGCCATAGCCCCCATCTCGCGAGCTTCGTCAATAGGCACCTCACGATATTCCTGCAGAGGGATGCAGGCACGGATACGCGCCGTGACGATACGCTCGACAGCACGGAGCTGCTCAGGCTCTACCTTCGCAAAGTGAGCGAAGTCGAAGCGCAGGACCTCGTCAGAGACGAACGAGCCCTTCTGCTCGACGTGCGAGCCGAGGACTTCACGCAGAGCCTCATGCAGGAGGTGCGTAGCAGAGTGATTAGCCTCGATACGGTGACGACGCTCTTCGTCAACCACGGCACGGAAGTCACCCTCCAGCGTAGCGGGGAGCTTCTTCATCAGATGGATAGCGAGGTTGTTCTCACGCTTGGTATCAAAGACTTCGTACTTCGTGCCATCGGTGGCGATGAGGAAGCCCTTATCACCTACCTGCCCACCCATCTCAGCATAGAAGGGAGTCTCAGAGAGGACGACCTGATAGAAGGTAGCATTCTTCTGCTTCACCTCACGATAGCGCAGGATCTCCGTGGTGCACTCGAGGGTATCATAGCCGACGAAGCGTACAGCAGAGCCATCATTGACGACCTGCCAGTCACCTGCATCTATAGCAGCGGCATTACGTGCACGCTCCTTCTGCTCCTGCATGGCCTTATCAAAGCCCGCTTCGTCGACGCTCAGGCCCTGCTCGGTGAGGATCAGTGCAGTCAAGTCAAGGGGGAAGCCATAGGTATCGTAGAGGACGAAGGCATCGTGCCCATCAAGGACGGTCTTACCAGCTTTCTTTGCTTCCTCGATCTGCTTATCCAGCAGGCGGATACCCGTCTCCAGCGTACGCAGGAAGCTCTCTTCCTCCTCACGCATCACCTTAGCGATGAGCTCGCGACCAGCGATAAGCTCGGGATAAGCATCGCCCATCGTCTCGATAAGCACGGGCAGGAGGCTGTACATGAAGGCCTCACGACGGCCGAGGAAGGTGTAGCCGTAGCGGACAGCACGGCGTAGGATACGGCGGATAACATAGCCCGCCTTAGCGTTGGAGGGGAGCTGACCGTCGGTGATAGCGAAGGCAATCGTACGGATGTGGTCAGCGATGACGCGCATAGCGACATCCGACTTCTGATCAGCGCCATATTCGATCCCCGTGAGCGTGGCGATAGCCTGGATCATCGGGGTGAAGATATCGGTATCATAGTTCGACGTCTTCCCCTGCATAGCCATACAGAGACGCTCGAAGCCCATCCCCGTATCGATGACCCGCTTAGGCAGAGGCTCGAGAGAGCCATCGGCCTTACGGTTGTACTGCATAAAGACGAGGTTCCAGATCTCGATGACCTGGGGGTGGCTCTGGTTGACCAGCGTGAGGCCATCGACAGCCTTACGCTCTTCGTCAGAGCGGATGTCGATATGGATCTCAGAGCAAGGACCGCAGGGGCCTTGGTCGCCCATCTCCCAGAAGTTGTCGTGCTTATTCCCGTTGATGATGCGCTCAGCTGGTAGGTGCTTTGCCCAGATAGAGGCAGCCTCGTCATCGCGCTCAAGGCCTTCGGCTGGAGCCCCCTCGAAGACCGTCACATAGAGGCGCTCGGGGGAGAGGTGGAGTACCTCAGTCAGATATTCCCAGGCCCAGTCAATAGCTTCGTGCTTGAAGTAATCCCCGAAGGACCAGTTCCCAAGCATCTCAAACATCGTGTGGTGGTACGTATCATGGCCCACCTCCTCGAGGTCGTTGTGCTTACCGCTTACGCGAAGGCACTTCTGTGAGTCCGCCACGCGGCTATGCTTGATCTCGGCATTACCGAGGATGATATCCTTGAACTGGTTCATCCCTGCGTTCGTGAACATCAGAGTAGGGTCGCCCTTGACCACCATCGGAGCTGATGGTACGATCGTGTGGCCCTTACTTTGGAAGAAAGACTTATATGACTCGCGAATCTCTTTAGAGGTCATTGTGTCGTTGTTGCTTACTATTATATGATACTTTATTTGTCCCGCAAAGGTACGCTATTTATAGGTAGTGTAGAAGCCCTACCCCACGAGAGCTCTTTGCTACCCGCCTCTACACATATAGAGAGAATGTACGCGCGCGAGGGGAAGCAGCCTTATCGAGAATCACTTCGTCGCAATGGGGATTGCATACCACCGCTATACGGTCCCCCTTCGCAACCCATATTGAGACTGTTGCCGCGAGTCCTGCCCGCTATTTTTAGAGTGCAAAGGCATCGTGCGCCCAGCTCCCCGATATCCCCCTTCGAAATGACCGAGC
Source organism: Porphyromonas sp. oral taxon 279 str. F0450 (assembly GCF_000292995.1). Classification (NCBI taxonomy): domain Bacteria; kingdom Pseudomonadati; phylum Bacteroidota; class Bacteroidia; order Bacteroidales; family Porphyromonadaceae; genus Porphyromonas; species Porphyromonas sp. oral taxon 279. Next base: position 10,493 of record NZ_ALKJ01000031.1, read on the forward strand.
AAGCCCTTCGCCTTATCGCAAGTATTCCTCTTATCCAGCGGAGGAAAAAGTGCTGTTTTCGTGAAGAAAAAGTACCTTCATATAGTGGTTTTCCTCTGTCTATGTACGTAGTCTTAAAGACCAGGTACGTAAATCCTAATATCCACATACGTAGATATTAGAGCCACGTACGTAGCCCAAACTTATCTACCACTCGTCCGCAACTTTTATCCCTACGCGGAGCAACAACCTATATATAGGTCACGTCACAAAGTTATATAGGGATCAGTCCAAAGCTATATAGCTCGCTTCACCATCCCTATATAGCCCGACCCCGTACCCATATTGGTCGGCAGGCTGACCTATATAGGTTCATTTACCCAGCTATGGAGGCCCACTTCTTCACCTCGCATAAGATGCAGATATACTTACACATAGGCCAGCTCCTTCGCAACCACAAAAATCGACGTATAGCCGCCCCATTTACTGGATAGGAAGGAGCCTCATAGCACAGAGCTAATCCCTGCGGTAGTCTGTGCCACTTTGGTTATCTTTGTCTTACTGTAAATAAGCACGATAGACAAAGCAACATACGCCTTATGAAGATCAACTACCGGATGGGCTTCGCCCTACCCGCCCTCATCGCAAGCATATTAGCCTTCGGCTCCTGCAAATCTTCCTCCAAGAACTCCTCTGTACTCCAGCAGAGCGCTATCGGGAAGCCAGGCGAGCTGATGCTCGTCATGGATAAGGACTACTTCGAGTCCCCCATGGCTATGCAACTCTATGACCTACTCGAAGAAGATGCCCCTGCCCTTCCTCAGAGCGAACCCTCCCTGCGCATCTCGCGCGTCCCTACCCCATCCTTCGAAGGCTCGCTGAAGCTCGTCCGCAATGTCTTCCTCCTCGACATCGACCCTCAGCGCTACTCAAAGGTCTCGCTGAAGTACAGCTATGACGACTGGGCCAAGGGGCAGATCGTCGCGCGCATGACCTCACCCAGCGCCGACTCGGTACAGAACTACCTCAAGACTCAGGGCGAAGGGCTGATGAATCTCTTCATTCGCCACGAACTCTTCCTCTACGGCGAGGTTATCGCTAAGACCTACAGCCAGAAGGCTACCGAGCTTGTCGACAGCCTCTTCGCTCATCGCGTCAATGTCCCTGAGGATATTCGCAATAAGCGTGTCGGCAAGGACTTCCTCTGGATGTCCAACTCCTCCATGCGCTCTCGTCACGACATCCTCGTCTACACCTACCCCTATCACAGCCCCAAGGATATCAGCCTTGATGCTCTGGTTGCGAAGCGTGACTCCGTACTCAAGGCCAATATCTCAGGCGAATTCGAAGGCTCCTACCCCTGCACCGAGCAGAACTATGGCCTCCTCTACCGCCGTGTACAGCTCCCCGAAGAGGAGACAGCGCGTGCTGAACTCCGTGGTCTGTGGAAGATGGAAGGCGGTGCGATGATGGGTGGCCCCTTCGTCAGCCATGCTGTCGTCGACAAGGCTGCAGGCAAGGTCTACGTCTTCGAGGGCTTCGTCTACCGCCCCAACGAGGACAAGCTCCACCTCATCCGCATGATGGAGTCTTCGCTCTACTCCTTCCGCCCCAGCGCTGTCAAGGCCTTTGACCCAGGGATCATCCTCAAGGCTCGCTACACCAAGGGCTTCTAACCCATAGTCTGACAATGAGTACACGCAAGATACGGGTAGCTATCACCCACGGCGATATCAATGGTATCAGCTATGAAGTCGTACTAAAGATCTTTGAGGATGAGCGCATCCTTGAGCTCTTCACCCCTATTCTCTACGGCTCTTCGCACGTAGCAAACTTCTGGAAGGCGCACCTAGGCCTTGAGCATGTCTCTTGGCAGGTCATCCGCCAGGCAAGCGAAGCCAAGGACGGCGTGCTGAATATCCTCGACTGTACCACGGGACGTGAGCAGGTAGAGATCGGTCAGCCCACCGACGCGGCTGGGCGCGCTGCCTTCGAAGCTCTTGAGCGTGCTACGGCTGATATCCGCATGGGACTCTGCGACGTCCTCGTCACAGCCCCCATCAATAAGGCCGTGATGCCACGCGACCTCTTCCCATTCAATGGGCATACAGATTACCTCGAGGCGATCGCAGCACGCACACCTGGCGAATCACTGATGGTGCTCGCCTCGGGCGACTGCCGTGTGGCCTTAGCTACGACACACATCCCAGTGAGTGCTATTGCCTCACGACTCTCGAGCGAACTGATCCTCCGCAAGCTCCGCCTCCTCGAGGCTGGCCTACAGCGAGACTTCGGCATCACGAAGCCACGCCTCGCCGTACTTGGCCTTAATCCCCACGCAGGCGATAAGGGGCTCATGGGGAACGAGGAGGATACTATTATCCGCCCCGCTATCGAGGAGGCTTTCACCTCGGGCATCATCACCTTTGGTCCCTTCCCTGGGGACGGCTTCTGGGGCAGTGGTCGTGTAGACTCCTTCGACGGCATCCTGGCCATGTATCACGATCAGGGCTTAGCTCCCTTCAAGGCACTGTATATGAACGAAGGGATCAACGTCACGCTGGGACTCAGCTTCGTACGCACGTCCCCAGACCATGGCACGGGCTACGACATCGCTGGTAAGGGTATCGCTGACCCCACCTCAATGCGAGAGGCTATCTACAGCGCACTCGACATCTACCGTCACCGTCGCAGCTACGACGAGGCTACGCGCAATCCTCTCCGCCGTCACTACCACAATCGTGGGCGAGACGACGAGAAGCTCGACACGACCAGTACCCCAGACGAATACTAACGCTTCGCCCCAAGCTCATGTCCCTCAAGATATATACCGCCTCGGCGGGATCGGGGAAAACGCACGCGCTCACACGTGAGTTCCTGCGTCTGATGCTGAGCAATGGCGACCCCAGATACTTCACGACTATCCAAGCGGTGACCTTCACTAAGAAGGCCACCGCTGAGATGAAGGGACGTATCGTCGCTGAGCTCTCTACCCTCGCACGCACCCCAGAGGAGTCCCTATTCACAGATGATCTATGCAGGGAGCTGGGTATCTCGGAGGCGAAGCTACAGGAGCGAGCTAATGCGACGCTGCATGCCCTGCTGCTGGAGTACACGAGCTTCCGTGTGCGTACCATTGACTCGTTCTTCCAAGAGGTCGTCCGCTCCTTCGCCTATGAGCTGGGCCATGCTGGGGCTCTCCGCGTGCAGCTTGACTCGGACCAACTCCTTCATCAGGCCGTCCTCGAAGTCTTAGCCCGACAGGATCAAGAGAAGAGCGACAAGGAGATTGAGGCTTGGCTTAGTGAGCTAACCACCGAGGCGATAGAAGATGGGAAGGGCTACAATATCGAAGACCAGCTCAGCAAGTTCGCCAAGCAGCTTGAGAACGAAGCCGTCAAGCAGCTCCGTGCAGGCAAGGAATTCCCCTCCCAAGCGCAGGTCAAGAAGCTACGTGAAGCAGCTCGTAAGATCATCAAAGACAGGAAACAAGCACTAAGTGGCCTCGCAGAGAGAGCACTCAACGCACTGGAGAAATCTGGGGTTGCAATAGAAGATTTAAGCAATAGTACTACAGGTGTATTCGGTGCTATCTTCGCTTGTCTAAGAAACCAAGGTGCTCTCCTCGAGAAGTCAAGTGCCTTTGCTGAAAGGTCACGCCTACGTGCGTTCCTTGATGCTACGGACAGAGAAACGATGCTGGCTAAGCTTGTAGGAAAGAACAAGCAGGCTATCCGTGAGCAGATAGAGCCTCACCTCAGTAGCATCTATGATGCCCTCAAGGAATTCAGCGACTACAACTTCCAGCAGCTCCCGCTCTACGTCACCGCCCAGCAGATCAACCGATATGCGGGGCTCTATGGCATACTGATCGACATCGACAACGCCCTCCAAGAGCTCAAGCGAGAGGGTAAGCTCATGCTCATCTCTGATGCACCTTCGCTCATCCAAGCGCTACTGAAGGACAATAATGATGCACCCTTCCTCTACGAGAAGATCGGGGTGCGCATCGAGCATCACATGATCGACGAGTTCCAGGACACGAGTCGCATGCAGTATGAGAACTTCAAGCCTCTCCTTGATAATGCCCAGAGCCAAGGCCAAGACTGCCTCATCGTCGGTGATGCCAAGCAGAGTATCTACCGCTTCCGCAACTCCGACAGCACCCTACTGACCACACAGCTCACCGAGGACTTCACGTCTTCCGCTGAGCGTAAAAACCTTGAGGACAACTGGCGTAGTGTCCCCGAGATCGTAGACTTCAACAACGCCCTCTACCCACAGCTCTGCTCACTCATCCGAAGTATCTTCGACTCACTCTGGGGCGAGGTCAGGGGCTACGGCTTCCCCGAAGGACAAGAGGAAGTCAAGAGCCGACTGGATGCAGAGCTGGACATCCTCCTCAAGGCCTATGAAGACGTGGAGCAGAATACTCCTAAGCCAAAGCAACAGCGAGGCCTCGGTCAAGTCGTACTCCATCGCTATGCTCCCCCCAAAAAGAAGGATGATAGCACCACAGAGGGAGAGGACAGCGAAGAGACTTCAGACACCGAAGAGGAAGTACCCAGCGGCGCCTTAGATCAACTCCCGCTTGTCCTCGTCGACCTACTCAAGCGAGGCTATCGCTGCTCCGACATCGCTATCCTCGTTCGCACAAAGGCGCATGCAGCCAACGTAGCGGAGACACTCCTCAGCGCTCCCGAGGAAGTGCTGGAGGGCTATTCCCTACCCTTCCTCTCGGAGGAAGCTCTACACGTCGATCGAGCATACTCGGTACGCTTCATCATCGCAGCGCTCAGCCATCTGGCAGATACCAGCATCCCACTACGCCTAGCAGTCCTCCAAGAGGCCTATCACCAAGTCCTCGCCCTCTCGGGGCAAGCGGAAGAAGACCTATCCGATGCCGAGCTACAAGAGCTGCGTGACTTCGGGCGCCAAGGGCTCTACGAAGTCGTCGAGATCATCAACTCACGCTATGGCAAGCTCTTCCCCAAGAGCGAAGGCGCCTACCTCGTCAAGCTCCTCGACATACTCTATAGCTGGGAGCAAGAGGAGGCTGCAGATATCTCGACCTTCCTCCAGTACTGGCAAGACAAAGGCCATCTGCAGAGTATCGTCAACAACTCAGCCGAGGATGCTATCACCCTGATGACCATACATAAGTCCAAGGGACTCGGTTTCCCCGTCGTCCTACTCCCCGACATCAGCTGGGAGCTGGATCAGGCCCTGAGCGGCAACAAGGAGAACATCCTATGGTGCCCCATCCCCCATATCAGCGAGACCGAAGAGCTTACCGCAACGAATGTGACGAGCGTCCCTCTTAAGTACACCTCTACCCTGCAGATGAGCTACTTCGCTGAGCCCTACTTTGAGGAGAAGCTGAAGAACATGATGGACTCGCTCAACCTCCTCTATGTCGCCACTACGCGCCCTAAGCAGGAGCTACATATATGGATCCGGGAGGAAGCAGAGCAGAGCAAGGAGAAGATCTCCAAGATAGAAGACCTCTTCCTGGCCTCCGTAGAAGAAGACAAGGCTCTCCATGAGATCCTCCCCGCTCATCAGACGACGAAGGAGGATCCCATAGGTGACAGTACTTCTGCACCAAAGAAGAAGCACTCCGACTCCGAAGAGGATAGCGCTACGGCTCTACAGGTAGGTGCACTAAGCTCTTACCCTATTGACAAGCGCTTAGCCATCCTTCGTGAGGGACTCGAGTACTTCTCTGAGGATAGCCAGCGTGCCTATGGGCGTACACTGCACCTCATTCTCTCCGAGATCGAGACCGCAAGCGATGTAGCTCCCGCCATCAGCGAGGCCGTACATCATGGATATATCAAGGCCGAGCATGCTGAGGAGCTCTCCTCCCAGCTCCGTGCTGTCGTAGACCACCCCGAAGCAGCACGATGGTTCGATGGCACAGGGAAGATCTTCAACGAGCGTGCGATCATCGGTGGAGAGCTGGAGACCAGCCGCCGTCCTGACCGAGTGATCTTCTACCCCGATGACCATATCGAGGTCGTAGACTATAAGTCTGGGGAGGAGCGTAAGGGTCACCACCGCCAGGTCCGTGAGTACATGGAGCTTCTTCGTCAGATGGGCTACACCGAAGTCTCGGGCTATCTCTGCTACCTCCATGAGCCAGCGCCCAAGATTCTACAAGTGAAGGGGTAGCCAAGCTACCTTGATACAAGAAGAGCAGCCTACTGCACAGTCCTCAGTGAGGGGTGCAGTAGGCTGCTCTTATATAGTAAAGCGGGAAAGTGAGCGTGTGGCTCAGCGACGATTAATCCTCGTCGTCGTCATCATAGTCGTAGTCACCGACACCGTGAGCATCGAGGAACTCCTCGCTCGCATCATTGAGGTTGTCGATGAGACGCACCAAAATGGTATTATTCTTCTTGAGCTGTGCCTGTTCTTCGGGCGTACCACGGAGACCATCAAGACGCATCTTGATGAGGGTCTTGTAGCCATCCTTCATCAGAGCTTCCCAGCCATCGAAGACTTTATAGAGCGCCTTGAGCATACGGTCATCACCATCATAGGCACCGAGCGCAGCAGCCTGCTCTCTCAAGCCCTTGAGATCTTCGATCCACTCCAGGCGAACCCACTCAGCGCGGTTGTAATCCTTGGCATCCATCGCATCATTCATCTTCGCCATCTGGTCGAGACCATAGTTGGAGAGGCAGATGAGCTCGTTGTTGTACTCGACGGCATTGTCGTACTCACCCTTGGCATAGTAGCAGCCTTCATCGGGCTGCCAGCCGCGCTTTTGCTCTTCGCCTCCGAAAGCAGCTTGCATCTGCTCCTGCATCTTCTGCATCTGCTTCTCGATAGCTTCGGCAGAGTTATCTCCCCCGAAAAGCCCCTGAAGCTTCTTAAAAAGGTCCATCATTTTGATTGTAGTTTGATTATAAATAAATCGATTACAGGGCAAAAATAGTGATTTCCATCAATACCGCAACCCTGCAGACGGTATAATATCGGGCACGTTACAGGCAAAGACAGTCCTATCCCAGCTTAGAAGGAGGCATGACCCTTCTGCTGAAAGGCCCTACTCCTCGCTATAGACCGTGAGCATAGAGCTCCGAGGATCAGACAAAGTCAACCGATAGACAGCCGCCTTATTGATACGGATCCACATGATGACTCATATAAGAATGCAAGTAGACCTATATAGGAATGATCATAAAGCTATATAGGAATCAGTGCAATCCTATATAGGAACGCGCGCAAAGCTATATAGGAATGATCACGAAGCTATATAGAAATCACCTCAATCCTATATAGGAACGCGCGCAAAGCTATATAGGAATATAAGAAGAGCTATATAACTTCAACCACCCCTTGCAATACGGCCTCATGAGACTGTTGCCGAGAGTCCTGCCCGCTATTAATTGTACTAAGGTATCGCACGCCAGCTCCCCGAGATACCTCTCCGAAGTGGTACGCAAGCCCTTCGCCTTATCGCAAGTATTCCTCTTATCCTGCGGAGGGAAAAGTGTTGTTTTTGCGAAGAAAAAGCGTCTTCACGTAGTGCTTTTTCCGCATCTATGCACGTAGTCTTAAAGACCAGGCACGCAAATCTAAATATCCACGTACGTAGATATTAGAGCTACATACGTAGCCTAAACTTATCTACTACTCGTCCACAACTTTTATCCCTACGCGGAGCAACGACCTAATACAGGTCACCTCACAAGGCTGTATAGGAATCGATCCAAAGCTATATAGCTTTCTTCGCCATCTTATATAGCTCTACCCACGTACTCATATACCTATTATGGGACCATTGCGCAAGGCCACCTCTTCATTACTCGTACCTCCTTCCCTCGAAAAGCGGAGTCTTTAGGTTGAGAAGTTCGAAGGAGGAAAGTGCAAGCTGTGAAGAGATGGCCTTGCGCAATGGTATCCTCAATAAGAATGCATTGATCGCCCCCCTCAAGCAGTCAATAATAAAAGCCATCACCCTACCGCCACAGGATCATGTGAGCGGTAGGGTGATGGCTTACCCTTGCGAAGGGAGGGAGGCACTATGCCTCGGGGAGGGTCATCTTGACCAAGACGATCTTCGTCGATGTGGAGCGAAGAATCTCAAAGCGCAGGTCTCCGATCTCAAGGATCTGCCCCTGCGAAGGGATGCTGGGATGGTGGCACAAGATGTAGCCAGCGATAGTCATGAAGTCCTCATCCTCGGGGAGTGTCAGGCCAAACTTCTCGTTGATATCATCGATCTCCATACGTCCGCTGAAGACGAAGGTACGGTCATCAAGGCGCTTGGCCACACGCTTCTGACGGTCATGCTCATCCTCGATATCTCCGAAGAGCTCCTCGACGATATCCTCAAGCGTCACCATACCTGCCGTACCGCCAAGCTCGTCGATGACGACTGCGATACTCTTCTTTTTCTGCATCAAGAGGCGCATCAGCGTGCTGGCTTGCATGCTCTCGGGGACGAAGAGGGCTGAGACGATGCGCTTCTGCCAGTCGTCACCGCGGAACATTTCACTCGAATGGATGTAGCCGACGACTTCGTCGATATTCTCCTTATAGACGATGAGCTTTGAGAGTCCCGTGCGGATGAAGAGTTCCTCAAGATGCGCACGCGTCGAGTCAATGCTTGCCCCGACGATCTCATTACGAGGCAGAAGGCAATCACGCACCTGAAGGCCCGAGAAGGAGATGGCATTTTGGATGATCTTCACCTCCGTCTCAATACCCGAGGCCTGACCATCGTCCGAGCTATGCGTGAGGTAGTACTCGAGGTCCAGTGAAGAGAGCTGGGGGCGAATAGCCACACTCGAGGTACGCTGCCCAGCAAGGAAAAGAATCGCACGCGTGATCAGCCCGATGATCCAAGCAAAGGGATAGAGCAGGAGATAGACGAGAAAGAGGATCCCTGCGAAGAAGCGCATCGTGCGGTTGGGGTTAGCACGGAAGGTCACCTTCGGGAGGAACTCCCCGACGAAAAGGATCAGCAGCGTACTGAGGACCGACTGCGCCAAGAGAATGAGCCCATCATTCTCGCCCAAGAGGCTCTTGAGCCAAGGCTCCATCAGCACAGCGGTCAAGAGACCATAGATGACGAGGGCAACATTGTTCCCCAGGAGCATCGTCGTGATGAAGTGGTCAGGACGCGAGTAGAAGACACCTAAGATCCGAGCCGACACACCACCACGGCTTCGGTCAAGCTCAAGACGGAGCTTATCCGAAGAAAGGAAGGCGATCTCCATACCAGAGAAGAAGGCCGAAGCAATTAGGCCGAGGAATATATAGAGGTAAATCATCGTCGATGGTGAGAGCACACTGCGTCGAAGAGCTTAGAGATGGGGAGCTTGCTTCAGCGTATCGGCCCGTGGGGCTGCAGGTGCAGTAGGTGAGGTCGCCTTATTCTCGTCGTAGTCAAAGGCGCCCTTGTTGTCGTAGATCTCATACCAGCTGAGATCGTCCTTAGCATTGAAGTGGGAGCCACGAAGCTCCTTGCCTTGGGTGAGGAAGTAAGTCGTATCATCCGAATAGAGGCGCTTCTCAGCACGAAGCCAAAAGAGACGCTTCGTCTTGAGGCGCTGCCCATCAGGTCCCTGGACATGGACGTGACCGATGAGCTCCCACTCTTCCTTGAGCGGTCGGCGGATAGCGGAGTCTGCCTTGATGAAGACCTGACTACCGCTCTTGAGGTCATAGGGGCGTAGGACAAGACCACGTGGGAAGACCCATTCATTGCGGTCATTACGCTCATAGATCAGAAGCTCGGGAGCGGTCATACGATAGCGGATGAGTCCAGAGTCCGAGATGAGCGTATTGAGCGCTACCATACGAGCTGTATAGAGCGAATCGGGATTGACCGCCAGATTCTTCACCTCGACCTTCTTCTTGCTGCATGCCCCTAGCGAAAGGAAGAGCGTGCAGAAGACAAAGAGCATGGCGAAGGGATACGAACGAGAAGTCCCCCGCTGTCTGGATGGAGTATCCAGACGGCGGAGGGCTTCTTCCCTCTCTCTTGCACCTAAGTGCGAAGGGAGATCAGACATAGAGCGAGCTATGTAAATTAGGGGATGACGACACTTTCGCCACCGAAGCTAACCGTAGAGCCCTTCTTGATATCAGGATGCATGAAGATCTCCTGTGCAGAGGGGAGGTAGCGAGAGTAGTTGGCGATAGCACGGTTAGCCTGAGCAGAGACCGAGGGGTCTACGCTGGCAGCGTGACGGAGCTTATTGATGACGAGATAGTAGTAGCAGCGCTGCTTGATCTTGTCATCGGGATAGTAGCGAGAAGCATTACCAGCGGAGAGCTCAGCGAGATAGAGCAGTACGCGACCATTACGGGGATTCTCAGCGAGGATCTTGTTCCCGTAAGAGATAGCTGCACTGCTGTTGCGCTGTACCTGAGCGATCTGGAAGAGTGCTTCGTAGCACTTGAGACGGTCAGAAGAGTTCTTAGCCAGGTCAATAGCCTTGTTGAGGAACTCCGTAGCCTCAGCGTAGCGCTTGTCGCGGATAGCTTCACCAGCGATACCCATAGCCGCTGTGACCGAAGGCTCGATATCAAAGAGGTAGCGACCGGCACGTACAGAAGCACTGCCATCGCAGCCTGCACGCTGGAAGAGCGCAAGGACATTCTGCAGGAAGGTCTTATCCGTCTTATGCTGATCGATCTTCTCTACCGTATAGGTCTTCTCAAGCTTATCACAGCTGGCCAGACCGCTCTGAGCGAACTCCGTATCCATCTGATTCTTGTACGTCTCGATGACCTTCTTAGCTTCGTCCGTCTCAGCAGCAGCGAGGATAGCATCTGCGTACTCAGCAGCCTGCGTATACTCGTTGATGTACTGATCGATCTTCGACTGATCCTTAGAAGCGATGAGGCGCGAGCTGAAGACATAGTAGTAGAGGAGCTGGATAGGCGACTCAGCCTTGTAGCGCTCTACGACAGGCTTAGCCCACTGATAGACCTGCGTGAAGTCTGCATCAGCACCTGCGATCGTCTTGTAGTCCTCGATCTTATCAGCCAGGATCTGAGGCGTACCTACCTTAGCATCGTCACCGAAGTAAGTGATACGGTCGTCATAGAGCTTCATCAGCTGGTTGAGGATCTTCTTCTTCTCATCAGCAGTCTTAGCCTGACCAAGCTTCCAGTGAAGGATCTTAGCACCGATGATGTATATATTCTTAGATGCTGCGGGGCAGTTATCGTATGCCTTCTGCCAATGCTCATAGGCGTCGGCATAGTTCGCCGTCTTACCAAAGCTGGTCAGCAGGCTGATACTTTGGCGGCAGCGGATGCTGTCTTCACCTGAGCCAAAAGGAGTACCTGTAGCTCTACCCGTCTGGGCATAAGCAGCCGTCGAGAGAAATCCGAGAGCTGCTACCAGGATCATTCTGTTCAGTTTCATTGTCTCTTGTCTTTAGTGTGTAAATGATTAGCGCATAGTCGGCCGTAGACCTCCACCATATAGAGCGGCGGATAGTCCATAGCAAGGGTATATAACTTAGTTAATTAATACGTGCCTTGCGGAACCAGTTCTCGTTAAAGAGAATCCCCACAGTGAGGCCAAGTGAGTGCTCACGCACCATACCGGTGGCCTGAGGAGTGAGGTACTTATAGTCTACGGTAATATTGACGAGCGAACGACGGTCGATGAGCGGCATACCGATACCGACCGATGCGGTGAGTTCATTGTAGCCCTTCTGCTCACCCGAGGAGGTGGGGACGAGCATATAGGAGTTAGCCCCACTCAGACCAAAGCGATAGCGGGAGCGAGAGAAGAGTCCACGACCACGAGGATCGGGGATCCACTCGGCACCAAGGCCTACACGATAGTGGTCACGAGGTGCAGCACCATCCTGGGCAAGGCCCGTAGCCTTAGCCCACTGCATATAGGTGAAGCCTGCTCCGACGAGGAGGCTCTCGCTATGGCGATAGGTAGCACCGACCGAGTAGCTCATAGGCACATGGTGGAGGCTACGTGAGGTGATCGTATCAGAGGACTCGGGCACAAGCTGGCTGGAATTCTCGGCACTGAGGAAGTGCTGATCGATGAGCGTCGAGCGGAGCTTGACCTCAGGGGCGAACGTAGCACCCACGACGAGGCTACGTCCCTTCTTCTGATCCAGATCCAGCTGGTACTGCGCACCGATATCAGCCTTGAAGCCCTTGAGCTGGAGCTGCGTGCGGTAGAAGGGATTGGATGCACCATCCGACCCGATATATACCTGACGCTCCTGCGTCGTATAGCCGAAGACATAGGAGCCATTCACCCCGAGGGAGAAGCCTCCGATACGCCATGCTACACCGAGGTAAAGGTCGCTGAAGCTACCCTGGCCCAGATAGGTACGTTGATAGTTATTCTGGCTATCTCCCTGGAGCTTCTCAAGGCTACCGAAGCGATAGCCCACGGTCGAGAAGGGAGTGATCCCTGCACTGACCGCGATATGACGGCTCACGGGGAAGAGGATCGTAGCGTAATCAAGGTTACCCAAGACACGGCTATCACGATTCCCCCCTTCAGCGAGGTGAGATCCACGCAGCGACACTGCCAGATCCAAGATGAAGGTCATGGAGTCGACAGCGGTATAGGAGGCAGGGTTAGCGGGGTTGACGGCGAGACCGTCACGCAGACCCGCACCGATACCCCCGAGAGCTCGTGTCGTAGCCGTCTGGCGCATACCGAGTGTCCCATAGCCGAAGCGACTATAGGGCGAGCGGTCTGAGTTGCTCTGGGCGCTAAGGGCGCCTGCTGTCGCAGCTGTAAGTAGTCCTGCGGAGAGGAGGTAGCTGAGGATCTTCTTCTGCTTTATCATCTGTTGTACTCCAGTATCTTATTCAGTCCATAGAGGACGAGGTCGGGCTCCACGCATACCCCTTCGGGGAGGTACTGCTCGATGAGAGGAGCATCGCCCCCTGTGACGTAGACCTTGACATTAGGGTCTGACGCCTTAGCTTCATCTATATATCCCTTGATCTCATAGATGAGCCCACGGAGCACGCCCGCGGTGATGGCCTCGGAGGTTGTCTGCCCGAAGTCTCGTATGGGAGGCGTGATCTCGTGGATCAACGGTAAGCGCGAGGTGAAGTGATTCAGCGCCTTGAGTCGGGTATAGAGCCCTGGGGAGATATTCCCCCCGGTATATTCTCCCTTAGGAGAGATCTGCTCATAGGTGATCGCCGTCCCCAGGTCTATGACCAAGAGGCTGACACCCTCGGGTGCCAGAGCATGTGCCCCGACGACAGCCGCCATACGGTCGCTACCGAGGCGCTTGCGGTCGTAAGCCACGCTTACAGGTACGGCTATATGCTCGTCGACCTGCAGCACGGTGGGGATACGCTCAGCGAGCAGGCTGAGTAGCATCTTGTCGACAGCTGCGACAGAGCTATAGATCGCCGCCTGCAGGGCTGGGTGATCGGATAAGATGACCCCAGCTTCTCGTAGGGAAACTTGAGGGAAGGAGTAGTGGGCGATAAGCTCACCTCCATCCGCCACGGCCACTTTGCAGACCGAGTTTCCCTGATCGATGATTAAATTCACTTAGTGGTCAGATAGTCAATGATACCACAAAGAAACGGCTTTTATCTGGAATATACCGCAACTACGGTAAGAGGAGCGGCTTCCTATCACCGCACCAAAGCACGATGAAGCCATCACTTTAGTCAAAGAGTGGCGTCCCTTCACCGACCAATTCATGCAGTCGGATCAAGGCCTTATCCTCTGCCTCACGCATGCGCTCCTCGTCCTCGGGGCTCTTATCCTTGAGCCCGCAGAGATGGAGGACCCCATGGATGATCACACGGTGCAGCTCTTCGGCATACTCGTTGCCAAGGAGCTCGGCATTGCTACGCACCGTATCGAGGCTGATGAGCATGTCCCCCGAGATCACATCCCCCTCACTCTCGTCGAAGGTGATGATATCGGTATAGTAGTCATGATCGAGAAAGTCTTGATTGGTCTGCAGGATGCGCTCATCACCACAGAACTGGTAGCAGAGCTCGCCGACACGACGGTCATAGCCAGCAGCGACCTCACGGATCCAGTTGCGAAGGACACGCTCTCGGAGGCGAGGCTCCTCGACGTCTTCGTCTGTATAGTAAGCTATAAGCTCAGATTCTTTCGACATAAGTGATATGCTGTAGTCTAATCTTTCTTGAGTAAAGGCTCCTCATCGGCCAGGCGCCCATGGCCATAGCGGAGCACCTCGAAGGGCTCCTCTGTGCAGTCGACGATCGTCGAGGGAGCCAGCGGGATATCGCCAGCATCGAGGATGGTGTAGACGGCATTCCCGTAGCGCTCGTCGATGAGCTCGGGATTGGTGCAATACTCGGGCTCGTCCTCATCCTCTATGGGGAGCGAAGAGGTGATCAGTGGATTGCCTAAATGCTCGGCAAGAAGACGGCCGATAGGATGCTGGGCAAGGCGGACCCCCACCTCACGACGCTGCTTGAAGATACGTGGCAGGGCACCCGATGCTGGGAGGATGAAGGTATAGTTGACCTCGTGATCCTTGATGAACTTGAAGGCGCGGTCATTCATCTTACAGTACTCTGACACCTGGCTCAGCGAAGCACAGGCGATAGAGAGCGCCTTCTTCTTCGGGTCGATCTTCTTTAGGCGACAGATCTCCTCGATGGCACGCTGATGCAGCGCGTCACAGCAGTAGGCGTAGCCCGAAGCCGTGGGATAGATGAAGATCGCACCACGACGGAGCTCATCGACCAGCTCGGTGAGCAAGCGATAGTCGGGGGAGTCAGCGTAGATCTTAGTGAGCATAGTGTAGAGTAGCTATTATGAAAGGGCTATCACTCAGCACCGAGGCCAGCCTGACGCACGACCTCATAGATGAGGATACCGCCAGCGACCGAGACATTGAGCGAACCGATAGCACCGACCTGGGGGATACGGACGATCTTATCCGCACGGCGCAGGACATCCTGTGACACCCCGTGATCTTCAGCCCCAAGGACCAGACCGAGGGGAAGCGACAGCTCACTCTCGGTATAGATATCTGCGGCCTTCTCTGAGGCTGCGACGATCTGAATACCGTTCTCCTGTAGGAGGGTGACAGCAGCCTGTATCGAGCTGACACGACAGACGGGGATACGGTGGAGCGCCCCAGCGGAGGTCTTGACGGCATCGGCAGTCACCGACACGCTTCCTCGCTCGGGGATGATGATCGCATCCACACCAGCGCACTCTGCCGTACGGGCGATAGCACCGAAGTTACGCACATCGGTAAGCCCGTCCAAGAGGACAACGAAGGGAGAGCGTCCTTCTTCGTAGAGCATCGGGATGAGCTGATCCAGCTGCGTGTACTCAATCTCGCTGATGAAGGCGATGACCCCCTGGTGCTGCTTGCGCGTCAGACGCGTCAAGCGCTCCTCGGGGACGATCTGCACAGGGATCGTACGCTCCTTAGCCACATCCATGATATGGCTCACTTCGCTGCTACGCAGTCCGCGCTTGAGTAAGATCTTATCAATCTCACGACCTGCCTCCAGGGCTTCGATAAGTGGGTGGATCCCGAAGATCAGGTTATTCTTTCCCATCAGTCCTTATACCTTATTATATATATCAGTCTATTCTCTTTGGTTCGTGCCACACGCACCCCAGATCAATCGAGGCGGTTTCAGACGTGCGCACATAGAGCAAAGATACAAAAAGATAACAGCTCCTGCCCGTAGTCTCACACAGCCACTTACGCTTCCCTTTATTCGCACCTCTACGGGGCGTGATCAGCACTACACAAGCGTGCAGCATGGATCCCCAATCAAAGCGTAAAGAATAAGCCCCTCCCCTATTATCCGAGCAAGAGCATTCCATTGAGGTGGATGCTATGAACCTATATAGGATGGCGAAGAAAGCTATATAGCTTTGTGATGTGACCTATATATAGGTTGTTGCTCCGCGTAGGGATAAAAGTTGCGGACGAGTGGCAGAAAAGTTTGGGCTACGTACGTGGATCTAATATCTACGTACGTGGATATTTGTATTTACGTGCCTGGTCTTTAAGACTACGCGCATAGATAGAGAAATCCCACTACGTGAAAGCGCTTTTTTCTTCACGAGAAGGACACTTTTCCCTCCGCTGGATAAGAGGAATACGCGTGATAAGGCGAAGGGCTTGTGTATCTCTTCGGAGAGGTGTGTCGTGGAGCTGGGCGCGCGATGCCTCAGCAGAATAAAAAGAGGGCAGGACTCGCGACAACAGTCTCATATAGGTCAGTGGGGAGAGCTATATAGGTCACAGTCTCGGTCTATATTGGTCGCTTTAGTGATCTATATAGGTTCATAGCACCCCACTCTATAACTACACACATATCCATCTATGAAACAAGCATATAAAGCAAGCCCCCGACCTCAGGCATCTCATGCACTTCGGTGGGGGCTTGGCGTATCAACGTAGAAAGGGAGGGAGCGTACCTATAGGCTGTAGCTGAGGCTCCCCGAGAGCCAGAAGCCAGGCTGCGGTACGCCAGCGATATCAGCGTACTGCGTGTCGGTGATGTTATTCAGCTCGAGGCCAGCACGGAGGTGATTCGTCAGGCGATAGTCGAGCTTGAGGTCAAGCGTCGCAAAGGGACTGGCTTGATTGACACGATCCTGATAGCGCAGCGCCCAAAGGGTTTCTATGCGAGAGCCGACATTGTGTGCGAGCTGTGCCGTGAACTTATGACGGAGATAGTTCAGCGCATACTTAGACATCGCGACACCAGGAGCACGATGCTGCTGCGTCATGTAGAGGTAGTCAAGGCTGAGACGTCCCGCATCACCAAGGAAGGGCAGGTACTCGCCGAGGCGAAGAGCCAGCCCAGCTTCGAGACCTTGGTTCGTAAGCTCAGCGATATTGTGCGAGGTGAAGACAGTCTCCGTGGGGTCGAACTTCACCCAGTCAATGAGGTTGCTCCCCTTCATCAAGAAGTAAGAGAGGTGCGCCTCTACGTGCGAGGTCTGGTACTTCGCAATAGCCTCGAAGGAGTGGGCATACTCAGGCTGGAGATTGTCTCCATGCTTGTGGACAGGGTCGGTGTACCAGAGATCATTCAAGGTCGGCAGACGCATCGAGCGACTCCAAGTAGCGACGAAGCTCCAGCGATCAAGGGGATGATAGTTCACACTCACCGAAGGGAGGAAGGTATACTTCCCTGAAAGGAGCGTATTGTGGCTCATAAGTGTCCCAGCAGAGATCAGCCACTTATCCAGCTTGACTGTATGCTCCAGACTGAGGCTGACATTCGTTCGACTACCGAACTTCGTGTAGTAGCTCTCGGGCTTAGCGCGTGGTGTACCGAGCTTATTCCCGATGACCTCCTCATAGCGAAGCTCACCACCGAGTGTCGTCGTCCCGAGGAGGGAGCTGTAGTTAGCGATGAGCCCAGCACCATAGTTATTCACGATATGGTGGTTCTGCCCGAAGGTCGTCCCACGCACCAGCTCGAAGCAGTCGTACTCACGATCCCAATAGATAGTGGGGAGAAGACGCAGGCGCTCACCACCAAGGTCACCACGCAGCGAGGCGATCATACGCTGGGTATGCTCGTACTGATTGGGATACTTAGCCGAATAGAAGGAGTTGGCACCGAACTTTTTCTCATTGTAGCCGAGCTGGAGATCCATCTTGTTCTCCGCAGGGAGATTTAGGCGTGTTTGCCAGAGGGCATTATAGATCTCGTAGTCGGTATTCGTGCGGTAGCCAGCGCTGGAGCAGCGGCTCAGCGAGAGGCTATTCTCCGTCTTGCCCCACGTCATCGCTCCACGGAGCTCTGCACCCACGAGGCGGTGCATACCCGCAGTAGCCTTGGCATAGAGGGAGGTCTCTGCGCTGTGCTTGGTGATGATGTTGATAGCCCCCGAGAAAGCACCTGTCCCATAGATAAGAGCTGAGGGGCCACGAAGCACCTCGATACGCTCGATATCCGAGAGGTTGATAGGGAAATCGAAGCTTAGGTGCCCCGACTTACTGCTGCTGACATTGACCCCATTGAGGAGGATGACGATCTGCTCGTGTGAGCCGCCACGAATGGAGACATCGGCCTGTACCCCTTGGGCACCGCGCTGTGCGACGTCGATACCCGCTACATAGTTCAGCAGCTCTTGGATACTTCGCGCAGGGGTCTGGGCGATCTCACGTGCCGAGATGACGGTGACGAGGCGCGTAGCTTCATTCAGCGGGGTAGCCGTCTTAGAGGCCGTGACCGTGACCCCCGTAAGCTCCTTGTCGGGCTCACCGAGGCTGAACTCAGGCTCAGAGGCAGCTACATTCTGCGCACTGACGGTGGAGGTGTAGGCACAAGCCAGCGCCAGGCTGGTAAGCGTGCCGATGTTGATGATACGATGCATCGTGTTGAAGGCACCGTAGCTCTTGCGCGTCATACGCCGGAAGCGTAGCGCAACAGAGGTCTGCATGTTTGTTTGCTTCATCTGTAGACAAAAGATTGATTAGACGTGGACCTCACCTCGCTTGCCGTCACGAAGGAGACACAAGCCGAGGAAGGTAAATAAGCCATTGAATAGGAGGATCTCGTAGCCGACCTTATAGCCCCATAGGCTCTCCGCTGCCACTGCGACGCCGTAGCTCACAAAGGGAGAGAGGATACAGAGATAGGGCGTGAAGCGATCACGTACCGCCCAGCGTGTGAAGAGCCCGAAAGCGAAGAGTCCTAAGAGTGGCCCATAGGTATAGGAGACTGCTGTGAAGATCGTCTTCAGCAGGGAGCTCTGCTGGATCTGACTGATGAGGAGTACCATGAGAGCGAAGGCCACACACATCGCTAAATGAATCCACCAGCGACGGTGCTCCCCTACCGCATCATCCTCGAGCTTCATACCGAGAAGGTCGGTACAGACCGAGGTCGTGAGACTGGTCAGAGCCGAGTCAGCATTGGAGAACGAGGCTGCTGTGATACCCAGCGTGAAGAAGATCAGGACCCAAGGGCCTAAGTGTCCAGCGGCGAGGAAAGGCAGGATATCATCCCCTCGCTCAGGCAGGGTCAAGCCATGCGCTGCGCCGAAGTGCAGTAGGAGAATCCCCAAGACGAGGAAGAGATAGTTCAGCGGAAGGAAGCCAAAGCCGTAGGTAAGCATATTCGTACGGGCCTCACGGAGTGTACGGCACGTGAGGTTCTTCTGCATCATATTCTGATCCAAGCCCGTCATCACAATGACGATGAAGATACCGCTGACGAACTGCTTCCAGAAGTACTGCGGGCTCGTCCAGTCATCGAAGAAGAAGACTCGGCTGTGGGGATCTTCCCCGACCAAGCGCACGATACCTGAGAGGTTAAGCCCCAGTTGCCCCGAAACGACATAGACGATGAGTCCCAGCGTGAGCACAAGGCAGACCGTCTGCAAGACGTCCGTCCAGATGATCGTACCCATCCCCCCGCGCTGCGTGTAGAGCCAGATGATGCCGACGACCCCGAGGACCGTGACGACATACGGCACCCCTATCGGAGCAAAGACGAGCTGCTGCAGGATAAGCGTGATGAGGAAGAGCTTCGCTGCTGCCCCGAAGAGCTTCGAGATGATGAAGAAGAGTGCACCCGTACGATAGCTATGCCGCCCGAAGCGCTGCTCCAGATAGGTATAGATCGAGACGAGCTGCAGACGATAGTAGAGTGGCAGGAGGACGTAGGCGATGACGATGTAGCCAAAGAAGAAGCCCAAGACCAGCTGCATATAGCTCATATCCATCTGCTGCACCATCCCAGGCACCGAAACGAAGGTCACACCCGAGATCGAGTCGCCGAGCATCCCGATCGAGACGATCCACCAAGGGGTAGCACGCCCCGCAAGGAAGAAATCCGCATTGGTGCCTCGTCTACGCGTCCAGAAGGTAATCAGGAAGAGGAAGAAGAGATAGAGGACGAAGGTAATCAGTACACCCTGTACCATGATGATAGATGATAGTGGCGACTAATAGTTGTAGTGAACTTCCCAGTCCTCGGGCGTATTGACCTTACCGCAAGCCTCGATCATCTTCATATCGTCCTCAGCTTGACGGCCAATGGTCGTGAGCAGGTCACCCGTGATAGCGGCATTGATACCGACGTAGATAGCCTTGTATTGCGTCTCGGGAGAGAGCTGTGCGCGTCCACCAGAGAAGCGAAGGAATGCCCGAGGATTGACCATGCGGAAGACTGCGATAGCCGAGAGGATCTCATCCTCAGTGAGCGGAGTGGAGTTACCGAGCGGAGTACCAGCGATGGGCTGAAGGATATTCATTGGGATACTGTAGCTCTTCAAGCGCTTGACGTAGAAGGCAAGCTCGACACGCTGCTCCAGTGTCTCACCCATGCCGATGATACCGCCACAGCAGATACGCATACCCACACGGCGAGCGGCCTCGAGAGTCGCTTCTTTGTCCTCCTGCGTGTGTGTCGTACACAGCTCACGGAAGTAGCTGGGAGAAGTCTCCACATTGCAGTGGTAGGTCGTCACACCGCTATCGAAGAGCTTCTTCAGCTGTGGCTCGGTGAGTAGGCCCAGCGAGGCACAGCACTTGAGCTCAGGATGTGCCCGCTTGATGGCGCGGTAGCTGATGCTCATCATATCAATCTCGCGATCGGTCTGGCGACGCCCACTCGCCACGAGCGAGAAGCGCCCAATACCCTGCTTGCGGTTGTAGCTGGCCTGCGCTACGCAAGCGCTGGGGCTGACGACGGAGTAGCGCTCTGCTGAGGTCGAATAGTGGGCGCTCTGTGCGCACCACTTACAGTCCTCGGGGCAGTTACCGCTCTTCGCGTTGATGATGGAGCAGGTATCGAATGCCTTCCCCATGAAGTGCTCAGTGATCTCGTGTGCTGCTTGGTATAGCTCCTCCTTGTGAGGAGTGGTAAGCAAAGCAAGTGCTTCCTCTTCGGTGATCTCACCGCCAGCGAGGATACGTGCTTTGATATCTTGTATCATAGTAGTCTTATCGTGTGATCTTATCGATATATAAAAAGCGCTGTCTCGCTACACACCCGCCTCCTATCGAGGAGTGGGTAGTAGCGAGACAGCGCTGTGTCAGCTGCAGAGAGCTACACTGAGGTAGTCTGCAGGATGTGCCGATGCGGTGGGCTTAGGAGTAGGCGTGAGTGCGAGGAGCAGCTCTGAGAGCATAGCTTCCTCGAGGACTTCGGCCTCCTCACAGCTCCCTTCGGTGGGAGCAAGCGTGCCACATACAGCAGGTGTGGTAGCGAGCGTCGTCGTCTTTGCTGAGAGACGCTCCAGGACGCTTGACGAGAGATGCCCGATGGTGACACAATGCCCGAGGCTGTGGAAGACAGCTGCGCTACTACGTGTCCAGCGACGGAAGTAGAGACGAGCTGCGCTCAGCGAGCGGGGTTGTGCGGAGTACATCGGAGTGGATCAGCGTCTTGTGTGAATTACTTAGCTACGCGCTCAAGCCACTTGACCATAGCAAGCATCGTGATCATCGAGGCAGCGCAAGCACCTACGAAGACCAGCCAGCAAGCCCAGAGAGGCACGCTCGTATAGAGGATACCACCGATGAAGAGGAGTGAGTTCCCGAGAGCCGTAGCTGCGAGCCAAGCTCCCTGCATGACACCCTGGAGGTGGGGAGGAGCGACCTTCGATACGAAGGAGAGACCAAGGGGCGAGATGAAGAGCTCAGCGAGCGTGAGGATGAAGTACATCCCGACCATGACCCAAGGCGTGAGGAGCATTTCGTGCTTTGCAGCCTCCGTCAAGCCACCAAGCGTGCTCTGATCGGGCAGACCGAGTGAGCAAACCATCAGGAAGACATAAGCCAGAGCAGCGATACCCATCCCGATAGCGATCTTGCGGGGAGCAGAGGGTTCCTTACCCTGCTCACGCAGACGGCCGAAGACGTACATCACGAGAGGCGTGAGGCAGACGACGATCAGCGGATTCACCGACTGGAAGATCTCTGCACCCTTAATCACCGTGAAGCCGAGGTCGATCTTGATGACACTCAGGTCAACGTAGTCACGAGCGAAGTATGTGAGCGAGTAACCATTCTGGTGGAAGGACATCCAGAAGAAGATGACGACACCGAATACTGCGAAGAGCGCATAGATACGCTGCTTGATTTCAGCGGCACTCATCTGCACTTCGTTCTGTGAGGGAGCACCATCCTTACTTGCAACTTCCTTCTTGCTTGGATCGGGGAACTTCTTCTGGTTAATGAGGAAGATCACCATCGATACGCAGATCATCACGACAGCTGCGATGAAGGCGTAGTGGAAGCCACGGTTGAAGACATCAAGGTACTGACCGACGAAAGCCTGAAGGTCGGTGACTTCATTACCCAGCGATACCTTGGTGGCAAGGCTCTGAAGGTTCTCCATAGCCTGTGCAGGCATATTAGCACCTTCACGCAGGTACTGATGGCAGAGAGCAGGAAGCTCTGCGCTATAGTCGAAGCCATTGTGACCCAGCCACCAGTTACGGATACCTACAGCCATGAAGGGTGCGAAGATCCCCCCGATGTTGATGAACATGTAGAAGATCTGGAAGCCAGCATCACGAGCGCTCTGATAGCGGGGATCATCGTACATCTGACCGATGAGCACCTGCAGGTTCCCCTTGAAGAGACCATTACCGAACGCGATGACACCCAGACCAACGCAAGTCAGCGTGAGGTAGAGGGCGAGGTTAGGTACTGGTGTAGGCGTGGGGATAGCGATCAGCACGTAGCCGAGAGCCATGATGACCAGACCAGCGACGATCGTAGCCTTGTACTTCTTCGAGCGGTCAGCGATGACGCCACCGACGAGAGCCAGCAGGTAGATCGAGGCGTAGAAGGCCGAGTAAACGTACCCTGTCGTCTGCTCACTCAGACCGAACTTGGCCGAGATGAAGAGCGTCAGGATCGCCATCATGATGTAGAAGCCGAAGCGCTCTCCCATGTTCGCGAGAGAGGCTGCGATCAATCCCTTAGGATGATTTTTGAACATAAGTTTGGGGTGTTAGGATGAGTATTGTTAGTTGCGATTTTCTGTATTGCTTGGAGGTTCGTACAGCAGAGCTCCGCTACTCCTGACGCACATCAAGGATAGCTCCCGTACGTGTATCGAAGTAGATAGCCGTGGCTGCATTGGGTGTCAGCTGGAGCATCTTAGGAGCTAAAGCCTGTAGGGTACCGAGCTGAGCGAGGCCGACCTGCTCATCGGCGAGCTTGCGGCCCTCATAGAGGAGCGTGATGCGTGCCTGACCAGGCTGCACATAGACGATGCTATGCTCGAGCATCTTATCCTTCTTGCGCTGGTCCTTTTCGTTGAGCTCTGGAGCTTGCTCCTGGACAGAGATCACGAGGTGCAGCGGTGCACCACTCAGATCATCCGCCTCCGTCATACCTGCCACTGGGGAGAAACGAGCCAAAGTCAGCTCACCCTCCTCACGCCCCGTGGGGATGTAGCGAAGGATGTACTCACTGACGCGCTCGGTCGTATCCCCGAGGAAGAGACGCTGTGTGCGCTGCTCCTCACGGCGCAGCTGCTCGAGAGCCAGACGCATAGACTCTCCGTCCTTAGGCATATTATCTACGGAGCCCGTGACGATGTTCATCAGATTCTCACGCAGGTCGTAGAGATAGCTCGATGCGATCTCGGCTTGCTTAGCCTTGGAGCCAGCCTGCGAATACTCACGAGAGAGGGCGGGCTGAGCTGTATCGATCTGCTTCTCAGAGACGACACGAGAGTGACGCTCTTCACTCAGGCTGGCAGGAAGCTCGCCTCCACCATTGATGGAGAAGAGGACACCCGCATCTGTGAGCTTGACGAAGGGAGCCAGCGTCTTGCGGTCAAAGGAGACCAGATACTGCTGGGTCGAGTCGGGACGCCCTACGGTATAGAGGCGAGCCGAGACCAGCTCAAAGGTATGGCGGGGCTTATCTGATGCTTTCTTATTGAGGTACCTATCAGCATAGGCCGACAGAGATCCAGGTGTATAGGTACGCTCACGTACCGTCACCACCGCTTCGATCTCGGTGCGGGGCAGGCGATAGACGACCCCATAGTCCGTCTCCTTGGTAGCGTCATAGCGACGCACCTTCGTCTGAGCCCCAAGTTCGGGTGCAGCGAAGAGTAAGAGTCCGAGCAATGCGATCCAGCGCTCTAATCGATACATGTAATGTCTGTATATGAATGAGTGAACTGACAATTCAGAGCAAAACTAATAAAAAAGCGGGGACATTCAAACGGTTAGCCCTCGCGAGGAGCCTTATGTAGGACGGCTTTCGAGGGGAGTGACTCCCTCGAAAGCCGTCGCACATGGAGCGGCAGTTCCCTACCGTCCTCTAAAGAGATGGGCTATTACTCAGCCAGGATATGGATCTCTGAGCCAGAGGCGTAGTCCTGTCCGTCATGAGCAGAGAGCGCTGTAAAGCGCAGATAGCGAGCGCGAACGGGCTTCTTGAGAAGTGCCTCCTTGAGCTTCTTATCACTACCGAAGGTACCACGCAGGACCTCGGTCCACTGCTTCCCGTCATCACTCACCGAGAGGGCATAGTCCTTGACATCACCCGTAGTGCTCTCATCCTGACGAGGCAGATAAGTGAGGCCACTGATCGTCTTCACCTTGTACAGATCAAAGTCAATCCAGTGAGGATGCTTGGGTACGGTGAGCGTCCATACGGTGTGCCACATCGTGTCGGGGCTCTCATCAAGGAGATCCTGTGCCTCATAGCCATACTCCTCACTGCTACAGAAGACGATGCGGCAGGCAGCGTACTTCATACGACCGAAGGACATAGTCGAGATGAGGCGGCGCTGTCCTTCAGCCCATGCTGAGACCTCTCCACCCTGAGAGAAGTCGATAGGCTCGGTATAGCGCTGAGGACGACCACGACCGATGGTGTACCAGAGAGCTTCCCCTGGAGCACCCGTGATGACGAGGTCCCCGTGAGGATCTCGCGTGATCGAGGGAACTACGGGGCCATCGATCTTAGCCTTAGCCTGCTTGACGGCTGAGTCACCAGCACGGAGCGGGCGGATCATCAGGCTGAAGAGCTGTGGAGTAGCGAGGCTCTGAGCGGATACCAGAGGACCACCCTGACCACAGCTGGCACCACCAAGCCCCGTCGTGCTACGGGAGAGTACCAGATGGGTATCACCAGCAGCAGGCAGTTCGTGGGGATGAGGAGCCATCATCAGCTGCATCGCAGAGTAAGGAAGAGCAGAGCTCGTCATCACGCTATCCGTGAGGAAGAGCATACCACGTCCAGAGGCATTCGTCAGGCTTACCCAGCGTACATCCTCGCGGTTGGCCATCGTCTGAGGCTTAGGGAAGGAGACGAACTGCTCGGCTACCTTGCTCTTGTGCTGCTCGATATACTGGCTGGCCTTGCGGTCACCATAGTTATTGATGGGGCCGCGACCGTAATAAGTATAGTTGTCGTAAGCACGGGGCAGGACGAACTCATAGCCCAGACGACCGAGAGGCAACGCGGGCTTATTCGTCGTCAGGTTCGAGCGAAGCTGGATGCTTCCGTCGGGATACACTCGCCAGATAGCCTGCGATGTGATAGCGAAGTCATTCTCACCGAAGGGATGTGCCTTATCCTCCGTAAGCTCATACTTACCCGAAGCCTTGTGCATCGTGAGCGTAGCGCCATAGGGAGCCTGAGAGCGTACGGTGAAGAAGAGTTCTACCGAGCCGTCGGGGAGCTTAGTGACCTGCTGCTTGAGGACACGGTGCTTGAGGTTGTGCAGACCATTGGTCGTCCAAGCCGAGCGCACCCAGATATCGTTGTCAGCGGGAGCACGGAAGGCCGTGATACGAGGCCCATTGCCTGGGTAGATGACCGTATCACCAGCATAGACGAGCTGGTGAATCGTCCCTTCGCGGAGGTCGTACTGCACGGAGAAGTCACTACCAGCGACCTCATAGACCTCCTTCGTCAGGCTCTTCGCACGGAGGCCCTTGCCCCCTTGCAGGGCATCTCGCTCACGGAGTGACTGCAGGGCGAGCTGCTCATCAGCGGCTACATAGCCCGCCTTAGCCCATGGCTTGTCGGTGCGCAGACGGCACTCGACCTTGACGAAGTACTCACTATTAGGCTGGAGGTCTGAGGTAGAGAGAGGCAGCGTGACGGTCTCGGCCGTACGAGGAGCGATAGCGGGGAGATCAAGGACGCCCGAGCGCTCCTCTACCCCATCGCGGTAAAGACTCCAGCGGAGGTCGAAGTCTGCGAGGGAGACGAAGTAGTGCTTATTGAAGATACGCACACGTCCTGCCATCAGATCTTCGGCTTCGATACCGATCTGCTGGTAGACCTTCTTCACCTCATAGTACTGTGGCTTAGGCTGGAGGTCGGCGAACATGATACCGTTCATGACGAACATACCATCATTGGGGAAGTCACCGAAGTTACCCCCATAGGCCAGATAGCGAAGCCCCTCGGGCGTGTAGTTGTATAGTGCTTGGTCTACCCAGTCCCAGATAGCACCACCGCAGATATAGTTCGAGCTCTCGATAGCCTTCCAGTAGTCCGCCAGACCACCACAGGCATTCCCCATGGAGTGGGCATATTCGGAGATATGGAAGGGGTACTTGATCTTGTACTTACCCGTAGCAGCCCCCTCGACCCAAGCGATAGAAGGATACTGATTGGAGCCCATATCGACGATGTCGTTATTGCGCTCATACTGCACGGGACGTGAGGTATCGACGCGCTTCGTAGCCTCGTAGCTCTTGACGAAGTTCACACCAGGGCCAGCCTCATTACCCAGCGACCAGATGACGATGCTGGGGTGGTTGATGTTGGCATGCACCATCTCGAGCATACGAGAGACATGCTGTGCCTCGAACTCAGGCACGTGCGATAGCGAAGCCTTGCCGTAGTAGTACTGATGCGACTCGATATTCGCCTCGTCCTCGAGGTAGATACCATACTTATCGCACAGGTAGTACCAGTAGGGAGAAGGAGGATAGTGAGAGTTGCGCACGTGGTTGATATTCGCACGCTTCATCAGGAAGACCTCGCGCTCCATCTGCTCATGCGTGATGGCATGCCCGCGGGAGGGATCCGTCTCGTGGCGGTTCGTCCCCTTGAACTTCACAGGCTTGTGGTTGACGTAGAAATAGCGACCAGCGTGCCCGAACTCATCTTGGTCGGCCGGTGTCTCGCGGATCTCGACCTTACGGAAGCCCGTATAGATGGACGCGCGATCCAGCAGCGTCTTCCCAGTCTTGTCATAGAGCTCGGCGACCAAGACATAGCGGTGGGGCGCTTCTGCAGACCAGAGCGCAGGGCTCTGGAGCGTGAGCGTCGTCTCTGCCGTGCCCGTCGAGGTGCTACGACCTTCGGCGGTAGCCACGGGAGCACCACTCACCTCATCGGAGTAGAGAGGCAGTGTATAGAGCTTGTAGCTGAGGCGCAGGTCGGGACGTACCGCCTTCGTTCCTTGACTTCTCAGCTCAGAGGTGATACGCAGGCTACCCTCCTTGAGGTCGGAGGTCACGTCGGGGATAACCCGCAGGTCACGCAGATGCACCTTCGGCTTAGCGGTGAGGTAGACCGAGCGGAAGATCCCTGGGAGGCGGAACATATCCTGCGCTTCGAGGAACGAGCCATCACTATTGCGGTAGACCTCTACAGCGATGACATTCTCCTCTCCCTTGGGGCGGAGGTAAGGTGAGATATCGAAGGAGGCAAGATTGCGGGAGTTCTTAGAGAAGCCCACATAGCGTCCGTTGATCCAGAGGTAGAAGAACGAGTCGACCCCATCGAAGTTGAGGAAGACCGCCTTGTCGCTCCACTCGGTGGGGAGCTTGAAGGTACGGCGATAGGAGCCGACCTCATTGCGGTCACGATAGGTCGTCCATTCCTTCGGTGGAGTACGCATAACCCCCTCGCGCCAGTCATCAGGGCGCACCTTGTGGTAGAAGATGACGGGCTGATTGACGTAGATAGGCGTACCATACTTCTGCTTCCCGTCGCGCTGGAGGCCGTAGACATTCCAGTTCATCGGTACGGTGACCTCATCCCAAGAGGAGGCATCGTAGTCGGCGCGATAGAAGTCCACAGGGCGCTCTTCTGGCGTACGTACCCAGTGGAAGCGCCACGTCCCGTCAAGGCTCTGGTAGAGCGAGCTATACTCAGGGAGTACGCGCTCAGCACGGTCCTTCGGGGCGAAAGAGAAGAAGTAAGCGTGGGGTTGCTCCTTACCAAGAGCATAGTCGGCTGGGCTTTGCCACTCCTTACCCGTCGGGGCGGTCGAGTGATCATAGCGATAGCCGGGGAGGAGTCGCTGACCAGTCACTGGGCTGGGCAAGGCGAAGGTTAGAGCAGCTGCGAGGCTACTCACGGCGTAGATCTTGTTCATTAGATTGTCGTTCCAAGGGGGAGATATCCGACGACAGAGGTGGAGTCCTCCGCCGCGGCTGGAATGCTATGGGCAAATATACTGCTTTGGTGCATATCTACCCAGAGCACAATGCCCGCACTGAGAGAATCACCTCGCCTGCCCTCAAAAAGGCAACACCAAAGGCTACCAAGTAGGAAGTAGAAGTAGTACACAAAAAGCGACAAACCACTGGCTGTATTACTTCAAAACCAAAGAGATATTCTCCCCATGTAGTATCTCTATTCTTAAATCTACGTGCGTAGATTTAAGATCCAGGCACAAAAATCTTATCGTCTATGCACATAGATTTTAGGGCTTTGCACGTGGAGAGAAGAATAGCACTACTGCTTTGTGGGTTTACCACTACTGCCGAGCAGCTTTTCTTGAGGGAAGACGGAGTTTGCTATCCAGAGGAAATCACCTCGTCCCAATACAGAGGTCATTAAGATGCACCAATAGTCCACCCGAAGCACTGGCGAAATAACACCCAAGGGAGCGCATTTTTTTCGTATCTTTGTCCTATATATAATAATGTAATACCCTACCGTGACGCCATGCGCTCACCGCGGGGACTAATCACACAGATAAGCAATGAGCGAAGAGCTGTTCGATCAAGACCATACCAACGAGAAGGAATACTCGGCCAGTAGCATTCAAGTCTTAGAAGGGCTGGAGGCCGTACGTAAGCGCCCTGCGATGTACATCGGTGACATCGGCGAGAAGGGTCTTCACCACTTGGTGTATGAAGTCGTAGACAACTCAATCGACGAGGCCTTGGCAGGCTACTGCAATGATATCAAGGTCACCATCCACGAGGACAACTCCATCGAAGTCCAGGACAACGGGCGAGGTATCCCCGTAGACATCCACGAGAAGGAAGGCAAGAGTGCTCTGGAGGTCGTACTGACGGTCCTGCACGCAGGGGGTAAGTTCGACAAGGGCTCCTACAAGGTCTCGGGCGGTCTGCACGGGGTCGGTGTCTCTTGTGTCAATGCCCTCTCTACCCTCCTCAAGGCTACCGTCCAGCGCGACGGCAAGATCTACACGCAGGAGTTCAGCCGTGGTGTCCCCACCACCGAGCTGCAGACTATCGGCACGACAGACAAGACGGGTACGACGGTACTCTTCAAGCCCGACGACACGATCTTCACCAGCACGGAGTACCAGTTCAAGATCCTGGCTACGCGTCTGCGCGAGCTCGCCTTCCTCAACGCAGGTATCACCCTCACGTTGACCGATGAGCGTCAGCGTGACGAAGCCGGTGTAGCCCTCACTGAGACCTACTACTCAGAGAAGGGGCTTGAGGAGTTTGTCAAGTACATCGACCGCTCCAAGGAGCACCTCATCGAGGATGTCATCCACATCATCACCGAGAAGCAGGGTATCCCTGTCGAGGTCGCGATGACCTACAACACCTCGTACAACGAGAATGTGTACAGCTACGTCAACAATATCAACACCATCGAAGGGGGTACGCACCTGGCGGGCTTCCGTCGTGGTCTGACGCGTACGCTGAAGAAATATGCTACTGACTCGAAGCTCCTCGACAAGGTCAAGGTAGAGATCACGGGGGATGACTTCCGCGAAGGTCTCACGGCCGTCGTGAGCATCAAGGTCGCAGAACCCCAGTTCGAAGGGCAGACGAAGACCAAGCTCGGGAACAACGAGGTCATGGGCGCCGTAGACGTCGCTGTCAGCGAAGCCCTCGAGATCTACCTCGAAGAGCACCCCAAGGAAGCGAAGATCATCGTAGACAAGGTCATCCTGGCTGCTACGGCTCGCCAAGCTGCACGCAAGGCGCGTGAGATGGTACAGCGCAAGTCGCCTCTCTCGGGTGGTGGCCTGCCTGGTAAGCTCGCCGACTGCTCCTCTAAGGACCCCATCCTCTCCGAGCTCTTCCTCGTCGAGGGTGACTCTGCAGGTGGTACGGCTAAGCAGGGTCGTGACCGTGAGTTCCAGGCGATCCTCCCACTGCGTGGTAAGATCCTCAACGTAGAGAAGGCGATGCAGCACAAGGTCCTCGAGAGCGAAGAGATCCGTAACATCTACACGGCTCTCGGCGTGACCATCGGCACCGAAGAGGACAGCATGGCGCTGAACCTCTCGAAGCTCCGCTATCACAAGGTCATCATCATGACCGATGCTGACGTGGACGGTAGCCATATCGCCACGCTTATCCTGACCTTCTTCTTCCGCAACATGCGCTCGCTCATCGAGAACGGCTACGTGTACATCGCTACTCCGCCCCTCTACCTATGTACCCGAGGCAAGGAGCGCGAATACTGCTGGACCGAACAGCAGCGTCAGGCCTTCATCGACCGTGTCGGTGGTGGCGACGAGAACCGCGTACGCGTACAGCGCTACAAGGGTCTCGGTGAGATGAATGAAGAGCAGCTCTGGGAAACGACGATGAATCCCGAGAACCGCACCCTGCGCAAGATCACCATCGAGAATGCCGCTGAGGCTGATGCGATCTTCTCTATGCTCATGGGTGATGACGTAGCTCCCCGCCGCGAGTTCATCGAGGCGAATGCGACCTACGCTCGCATCGACGCTTAGTCCAGCGCCCCTTATACCTATTATAATAAGAGAAGGCTATCCCTCCGACGGCTCGGATGCCGCTGGAGGGATAGCCTTCGACTATGATGACGATGACGACTCCTGCCACCTCCAACGCCTACTACTATATCAGTCCCTCGACCGACCCGTACTACAACATCGCTCTCGAGGACTATCTCTACCGCCAGCTCCGTCCGCTGGACACCATCTACATGCTGTGGGTGAATCGCCCCTCCGTATTCATGGGGCGCTATCAGTGGGCTGAGGCGGAGCTCGATCTCGACTACCTCAAGGAGCATGACATCGCCCTCCTGCGCCGCACATCGGGCGGAGGCACGGTCTACCATGACCTCGGGAATCTCAACTTCACGGCGATAAAGAACGACCACTCGGGCCAAGGCTTCGACCTGAAGGCCTTTCCTACTCCCATACAGCGAGCACTCACTGGGCGTGGAGTCATCGTGGAGCGCTCACCCCGTGGTGACCTCCGTCTTGACGGCTATAAGGTCGGTGGAGCAGCCGAGGCGGTGAACCGCTCACGCATGCTCTACCACATCTGCCTGCTCTTCGATGCTAACCTCGAGGAGCTGGAGCGCATCCTGACAGTCTCTCCCGAGGTAGAGGCACGCTCACGTGTCGCCTCAGTCCGCTCACAGGTCACGAACCTCCGCCCAGCACTCCCCGAAGGCTATACCATCACCGACCTGCAGGAGGATATCCTTGCCGCCCTCCGCGAGGAGCATACGGGGCTCTTCCCGCTTGAATTCAACGCTTCGGTAGAGGAATACATCCGTACGCAGCGTGCTGAGCACTTCGAGCATGCCGACTGGATCCATTCACCGATAGGGCGCGCCAAGACTCCGACCGTATGACTCCATCCACAAGCCCTGCCCTCCCCTACGTAGACTTCGCCACCTTCCTCCAGCGCCACTTCCCTGGACAGAAGGTGCAGAAGATCACGCTCACGGCGGGCTTCTCCTGCCCCACCCGTGACGGATCTATGGGCAAGGGAGGCTGTACCTACTGCAACAATAAGAGCTTCAGCCCGAACTACGCGACGAAGCTCAAGAGCATCACCGAGCAGATCGACGAAGGCATCGCCTTCTTCCGCAGGAAGTACCCCGAGATGAAGTACCTCGCTTACTTCCAGTCCTACACCAATACCTACGGGGAGGTGGAGGATTGCATCGCGAAGTACGAGGAGGCACTCCGTCATGAAGACGTCGTCGGGCTTATCATCGGCACGCGCCCAGACTGCATGCCTCAGCCCCTACTCGACTACCTCGAGCAGCTCTCCAAGCACACCTTCCTCCTCGTGGAGTACGGTGTAGAGAGCACGTGCGACCGCAGCCTTGAGCGTATCCAGCGGGGGCACAGCTATCAGACCAGCGTCGAGACCATTGAGCGCACCCACGCTGCAGGTATCCTCGTCGGAGCTCATCTCATCCTCGGTCTCCCAGGTGAGAGTCGCGAAGAGATGCTCCAGCATGCCGACCGCCTCTCGCAGCTCCCCATCACTACGCTCAAGATCCACCAGCTACAGATCATCCGTGGGACGATCATGGCAGGCGAGTATCAGCGTGATCCATCGGACTTCCATCTCTTCACCGAGGAGGAGTATATCGACCTCATCGTGGACTTCGTTCGCCGCCTCCGCCCCGACATCGTGCTCGAGCGCTTCGTCTCGCAGTCCCCGCCTGCCCTGCTCTTAGCCCCACGCTGGGGCTGGAAGAACCACGAGTTCACCGCCAAGATCCGCAAGGCGCTTACGGCTACGCCCCAAGAGCCCCGAGAGTAAGGGCGCTATCTGAGGGACTTCACCTGCAACCTCTACTGCAAGCATTCCTCACTTTTTCGTACATTCGCTATAGAGGTGCTGGGGAGTCTCCCCACCCTCATCACATTCGTATAGCATACGCACATGGAGCAAACATTTACTATTCCCTATAAGACGCTCGACCGCTCCGAGCTCTCCGAGCAAGATCGCCAGCTGGAGGAGCGCGCACTCGAAGTCGCTCAGAAGGCCTACGCCCCCTATAGCCGCTTCCACGTCGGCGCCGCCGTCCTACTCGCTAATGGCGAGATCGTCACGGGCTCCAACCAAGAGAATGCCGCCTACCCCTCGGGGACTTGTGCCGAGCGTACAGCACTCTTCTGGGCTGGTGCCCAGTGGCCCGACGTCGCTGTCGAGCGCCTCGCTATCGTCGCTATCAACAGCGCTGGCCGTGTGCCCGTCATCTCGCCCTGCGGCAGCTGCCGTCAGGTGATCATGGAGACCGCCACACGCTTCCACCCCTTCCCCATACTTCTGATGGGTGAGGAGAAGACTATTCTCCTCGAGGACTGCCGCTACCTACTGCCCTTCGGCTTCGACGGTAGCGCCCTTTAGCCCATATATCCTCCCCCCTTAACAGACTCTATGCAGCAACGTCAGCACCGCGGGCCCATGCCCTATATCGAGCGTGACACAAGCTGGATGTACTTCAATAAGCGCATCCTCTTAGAGGCTATGCGCCCCGATCTCCCCCTCCTGGAGCGCTTCAACTACCTCGGCATCTACTCCAACAATCTGGATGAATTCTTCCGTGTGCGCGTCGCCTCACTGCGTCGCCTCATCGACTCTGCGGAAGAGCTCCCCACGACCGAGCGCAAGAAAGCGAAGGAGACCCTCCGCACCATCCTCCGACTCAATAGAGAATACTCCCAGCTCTTCGACGAGACCTTCGCTCAGCTGGTACGAGAACTCAAGGCTGCTCACATCCATATCATCAATGAGCGCGAGCTCACCAGCAGCCAAGAGGAGGAAGTCTTGTCCTTCTTTATGGACAAGATCAATGGCTTCACCAACCCGATCTTCATCAATAGCCCTACCTTCAACCCCGAGCAGCACCTCAAGGAGTCGCTCTATCTGGCAGTCGTCCTATGGCACGATCAGGAGGAGCCTGAGACGGGGCACGAGGTGGCGCTACTGGAGGTACCCGTGCGCGAACTTGGGCGCTTCTTCCGTCTGCGTGACAAGGATGGTGAGAGCTACCTGATGTTCCTTGACGACGTCATCCGCTACTGCCTCCCCTACATCTTCATCGGGCGGGAGTATGTGCAGTACGAGGCCTATACGTTTAAGTTCACCAAGGACGCTGAGTTCGAGATCGAGCAAGACCTCCGCTCAAGTGTCATCGAGAAGGTCTCCCGTGGTGTCAAGCGCCGTAAGCGCGGCGAGACCGTGCGCGTCGTCTACGACCAAGCCCTCTCACCCGAGATCCTGCGCAAGCTCAGCGCCATGGCGGAGCTCAACTTCCGCGACACACGTATCGGCGGAGGACGCTACCACAACATGCGTGACCTGATGGACCTCCCAGACTGCGGGCGCAAGGGACTTCGCTTCCCCAAGCAGCCCCCGCTGCAGATGAATGAGTTCCACTACACGCAGAGCATGATCCACCAGATCATGCACCAAGACCGCTGCCTGCACTTCCCCTATTACAGCTTCGATCACTTCCTCCGCCTTCTACAAGAAGCTGCGATCAGCGAAGAGGTCACCGAGATACGTATCTCCCTCTACCGCGTGGCGCAAAACTCCAAGGTCGTCAAGGCGCTGACCACAGCAGCGCAGAACGGCAAGCGCGTCACCGCCGTCGTCGAGCTCTTAGCACGCTTCGACGAGCAGTCAAATATCAACTGGGGGAAGAAGATGCAGGACTTCGGTATCAACGTTGTCCTCGGTCATGAGAAGCTGAAGGTCCACTCGAAGCTTGTCTACATCCGCACCAAGCATGGGGGCATCGCCTGCATCGGCTCGGGCAACCTCCACGAGGGTACCGCTCGACTCTATACCGACCTCATGCTGATGACTGCGCACAAGGGCATCGTACACGACGTGATGCAGGTCTTCGACTTCATCGAGCGCCCCTTCATCGCCCCACACTTCCATCACCTGCTGGTCGCACCCAACGATATGCGCCAGCCACTCTACAACCTTATTAATAAGGAGATCCGCTTGGCACGAGCTGGACAGGAGGCCTACATACGCCTCAAGCTCAACCATATCGTCGATGAGAAGATGGTCGCCAAGCTCTACGAAGCCGTGACGGCTGGCGTGCGTGTCGAGCTCTGCCTGAGAGGCAACTGCTCCCTCCTACCTGGTGTACCAGGCTATAGCGAAGGGCTCTTCATCAATGCGATCATCTCACGCTACCTCGAGCACTCCCGCATCTACGTTTTCGGTGGAGGTGGAGAGCCGAAGTACTACATCGGCTCAACCGACTGGATGACGCGCAACCTCGACCGCCGCATCGAAGTCATGACCCCTGTCTACGACCCTGCCATACAGCGCGAACTGGACTTCATCATCTCAGCAGGGCTGAGAGATACCGAGCAGGGCTACTACGTCCAAGGGGAAGCCGTGCGCCCACGTCGCGATGACTTGGGTCCCGATGAAGCCCCCTTCAACTCCCAGCAAGCACTATACAAGTACTACGAAGCAAAGAAGAACAAAGAGAATAATGGGTAAGTCTCACTACGCCGGTATCGACATTGGCTCCAATGCCGTCCGCCTACTCATCAAGTGCCTCAACGAGCCTGGGAGTGCCGAGCCACTCTCCAAGGTCCAGCTGGTACGCGTCCCTCTACGCCTCGGTGAAGATGCCTTCGTCGATGGGCGCATATCGAAGAAGAAGGGTAAGCAGCTCGTCAGCCTCATGAAGGCCTACCGCGAGCTGATGGAGATCTACGAAGTCTCTGCCTTCCGTGCCTGCGCCACCTCTGCTATGCGTGATGCCGAGAATGGCGCCGAGCTCGTGGAGAAGATCTACGAGAAGACCGACATCCGTATCGAGATCATCGATGGTAGAGAGGAAGCTCGCCTCATCTCTTCCGACCTCATCCGTTCGCTGGCCAGCCAGACCGAGGATACCTTCCTCTACGTCGACGTCGGTGGGGGTAGTACGGAGCTCAACCTCGTACGTGGTGCAGAGCTCATCGAGTCTCGCTCCTTTGATATCGGTACGATCCGCCAGCTCAGCGGTAAGGTGCGTGACGAAGAGCGCAACTCCTTCGGTGACTACGTGCGTACCCTGCGCTCTACCTATGGCACCCTACGCCTTGTCGGTACAGGGGGGAATATCAATAAGCTCCTTCGCCTCGGCGCCCCTTCGGAGCGTGCCAATGTGAACAGCCTCCCTGTCGAGAGCCTCCAGCGTGTCGCCGACGAGCTCCGGCAGTACACTCCCGAGCAGCGTATGCAGCTCTTCCGCCTCAAGCCCGACCGTGCTGAGGTCATCGTCCCTGCGGCAGACATCTTCCTCTTAGTCGCCTCAATCACCGAAGCCACGGAGATCATCGTCCCCACGAAGGGGCTCGCCGACGGTATCGTCGACTCTGTCTGTCCGATCCTGCCATAGCGCTACCCAAGGCGCATTTTCCACGACGTCCGTCACCCTCCACGCTCACTACTGCGGGAGGGCGACGGACGTGCTATATATTATAGGTATAGGCTAAGTAGAGACCATTGCGCAAGCCTATCCCTTCACAGCTTGCACTATCCTCCTTCGAACTTCTCAGCCGAAAGACTCCGATTTTCGGGGGGAAGAAGGTACGAGTAATGAAGAGGTAGCTTACACAATGGTCTCATCATAATAGGTATATGGGCACGAGAGTTGAGCTATATAGGATGGCGAAGAAAGCTATATAGCTTTGGACTGATTCCGTATAGCTTTATCAAGTGACCTCTATTAGCTTGTTGCTCCGCGTAGGAATAAAAGTTGTGGACGAGCGGCAGATAAGTTTGGGCTACGTACGTGGATCTAATATCTACATACGTGGATATTTGGACTGACGTACCTAGTCTTTAAGACTACGTGCGTGGACAGAGGAAGACCACTACGTGAAAGCACTTTTTTCTTCGCAAGAATAGCACTTTCCTCTCCACTGGATAAGAGGAATACGCGCGATAAGGCGAAGGGCTTGCGCAATGGCCTCAAATCTTTCACCCATAAAGAAGCACCCGAGCTCACCTCACAAGCTCACCCCTTGAAGCTCTTAGGTTATCTAAAAATTTGTCTTAACTTTGCTGTGTCTTACGAGTATACCCGAGGGCATTATGCTGGTGAAGCGCACCAGTCTGGACCCAGGGTAGTAAGGGAAGCCGGTGTAAATCCGGCGCAGTACCCGCTACTGTAAGTCACTCCCTATCTGCAGCTCCCCATGGGGATGATAGATAGGCTCCTCCTATGACGGAAGGACCAACGAGCTCTTCGCCGAGCGTCTTGGCAGACCTTCGCCACTGAGTACGAAGCTACTTGGGAAGGATCGTAGGAATGAGAAGTTAGGGTGATAAGCCAGGAGACCTGCTCATGAGATCCAATGTGTCAATCTCGGGAATAAGATTGGGAAGACATTGCCATGAGACGCTCCTCCTGATGGTAGCTCTCTCCGATGTGTGCACCTTCTCCTACCCCGCCCGACGGACCGCCCGTCAGTGCTGGTAGTGAAGGAAGTCTTTCTGCCCCGCTCTTCGAGACGCGCAGTGGCTTCCAGATATTGAAATGTGTCGTGCGTATCACTTCGCCCGCAAGGACGAAGCCGGAGAGAAGGTCACCTCATCAGAATATCCCCCGATAATCTTTTGAACATCCTGCAGCTGTGTGCCCCCTATCGGGTCGTACACAAGCCCGCTTGTGACAAGTAGGACAAGGCTCTACTCTGTCTGGGATCTCTATGGGTCTGGTACTCACAGGGGCCTTTCTTCATGTTCCTCCAACCTATCCAAAACCGCCCCTGCCCCCCCATAGGACCAGCCAGGGATACCTCGCTGGCTGCACCACCTCGATCCATACGCCGACCATGTTAGGTGCACGGCTCGGTCTAAGGCTCGTCACAACTCCCCTCGGAGAGATGTGACATCAGCTTTGACCGTCGCCGGCCCCAATATCTTGCTTGCCCTGTACGTCTACTCTACCGAAAGAGCTGAGAGCAAGAGCAGTCATGCATACTACTTAAAGGTCTATGCGAGGTATCACTACCCGTAGTCCCATCCGAATACCATGGAGTCCTTACTCCTCATCCCTTCCGCACCCTCATCTTAGCATCCGCTTCACGACGGAGGCTACTCGCTATGCGCTCTGCAATTGCTTATCTACCGATTTTACGTTACTTTTGCAGCCGAATGCGTACGCCTATGGTGTGCGTTACATGGTCGCCCAGATGGTGGAATGGTAGACACGAGGGACTTAAAATCCCTTGACCAATAGGTTGTGTGGGTTCGAGTCCCACTCTGGGTACAACCACTTACAGGAAGCCCCTGCGTAAATCAATGATTTGCGTAGGGGTTATTCTTATCGAGGAAGATGCCATTTATCCCAAAGACACATGCTATCCAATCGTATAAGTCCAGTAGCTTCCGACAAATAAATCCAGGCACTTTATTCCTCCCTTAGACAGCGTCCAGTAGGTAGTTTACTTCGCTCCAGCACCCCGATATATCAATTCTATAAATACACACATAGATAGAGGCTATCAAACTAAGGGCTCATTATCAGGGTTATCGGGCCTCTCGGGTTGCAGTCCACTCACTCGTTTGCTCTATCTTTGTCCGAACCGGATTCATCCGACGAAATTATCATTCTCACCCTCTCATCGACCCTATGCCGACTGAGTCACCAAAACCCAATTTCTTCGTGCGAGCCTTCCGCCTCTATCGCGATGGCTTCCGAGGATTGACCCCGACAAGCAAGAAGCTTTGGCTCATCATTGTGCTGAAGCTCTTCATCATGTTTGCTATCCTGCGCGCCTTCTTCTTCCCTAACCACGTCAAGCAGCAGGCCAAGGAGCAGCATATTGAACGATCTGAGTTCGTCGGTGACGAGCTCCTCAATCGTCGTGCGCCAGGCGATACCGTCGCCCGATGACGCACCTTCTCTTCATGCGAGATAAACATATCAAACTCTAATAACTATTTACAATGGATCTAGAATCTTTAGTCTCATGGTCGCGGGCACAGTTTGCCCTGACGGCCATGTATCACTGGCTCTTCGTCCCGCTGACCCTCGGCCTGGGGGTCATCATGTCACTGGCTGAGACGAAGTACTATCGCAGCGGTGATGAATTCTGGAAGAAGTCCACGAAGTTCTGGCAGAAGCTCTTCGGGATTAACTTCGCTATCGGCGTAGCTACGGGGATCATCCTCGAGTTCCAGTTCGGGACCAACTGGTCGAACTACAGCTGGTTCGTCGGTGACATCTTCGGTGCACCCCTCGCTATCGAAGGGATCCTCGCCTTCTTCATGGAGTCGACGTTCATCGCCGTGATGTTCTTCGGTTGGGGTAAGGTCAGCAAGGGCTTCCACTTAGCCTCCAGCTGGCTCACTATCATCGGGGCTACTATCTCTGCAGTATGGATCCTCATCGCTAACGCTTGGATGCAGAATCCTCAGGGTATGGTCTTCAACCCCGATACGATGCGCAATGAGATGAGTGACTTCTGGGCTGTAGCACTCTCACCCACGGCTATCATCAAGTTCCTCCATACGGTCACCTCGTCTTGGACGCTCGGTACGTTCTTCGCACTCGGTATCTGTGCACTCTATCTCCTGCGTAAGCGCAACGTAGAGTTCGCTCGCCGCAACCTCAAGATCATCGCCCCCTTCGGCTTCGTAGCAGCACTGCTAACGGCTATGACCGGGCACAGCTCGGCTGTCGACGTCGCTACCAACCAGCCTATGAAGCTCGCGGCCATGGAGGCTATCTACGACACGGGTAAGTGCACCAGCGAAGGCTGCACGGAGGATGGTGAAGGTATCGGCCTCGGCGTCATCGGCCTGCTCAACCCCGACAAGCAGCTTCCCGATGATGGCAAGCCCTCACACATCTTCAACATCGAAGCCCCCCGCCTCCTCTCTTATATGGTCGCTGGCACGGGTACGCACTACGTACCTGGCGTGATCAACATCCTCGAAGGTGGCTACCGTCAGCCCGATGGTAAGATCGCCATCTCTACGGAGGAGAAGATGCGTCGTGGTCGTATCGCTATCGATGCTCTCAATGCCTTCCGTGCCGCTCGCAAGGCTGGGGATAGCATCTCCGCTGAGCAGCACCGCACTGTACTGATGGAGAACTTCCCCTACTACGGCTATGGCTACTTCACCAGCAAGTACGAGACGATCCCCAACATCCCTCTGACCTACTACTCCTTCCGTGTCATGGTCGGGCTCGGTAGTGCCTTCCTTCTGCTCTTCCTCATCCTGACGTGGTACGCCTACAAGCGTAATGAGAAGCTCGCCTCTACTCGCTGGCTCATCTGGGCAAGTATCATCCTCACTCCTCTGGCATGGGTAGCCAGTGAAGCCGGCTGGGTCGTCGCCGAAGTGGGTCGTCAGCCCTGGACTATCCAGAACCTCCTACCCGTCCATGCAGCTATCTCGAAGATCGAAGCTTCGTCGGTGATGATCACCTTCGCACTCTTCTTCCTGCTCTTCACGATCATGCTCGTGGCTGAGATCAACATCATGCGCAAGGCTATCAAGCAGGGCCCTGATCAGCACTAAGCCCCACGAAGTCATCTAATCAAGCTAAGCAAACGATTTATTATGGACTACGCATTCTTCCAAGAATACTGGTGGCTCTTAGTCTCCGTCCTCGGTGCTCTCCTCGTCTTCCTGCTCTTCGTGCAGGGGGGCCAATCGCTCTTCTTCAGCATTGGCAAGGAGCAGCTCGACCGCAAGCTCCTCGTGAACTCTATCGGCCGTAAGTGGGAATTCACCTTCACTACGCTGGTCGTCTTCGGCGGTGGCTTCTTCGCCTCCTTCCCCCTCTTCTACTCGACCAGCTTCGGTGGTGCCTACTGGGTGTGGATGCTCATCCTCTTCTGCTTCATCATCCAGGCAATCTCCTACGAGTATCAGAATAAGAATGGTAATGTGCTCGGTAGCCGCACTTACCAGACGTTCCTCTTCATCAACGGCCTCCTCGCTCCGATTCTCCTCGGTGCTGCTGTATCGACCTTCTTCACGGGCTCTACCTTCATGGTGAACCGCGAGGCTATCGCTGACCTCTCTGGTGCCAGCCAGGTCATCTCCGAGTGGCTCCCCTACAAGGGGATCCAGCTCCACGGCCTCGAAGCAGTGCTCAACATCTGGAATGTCGTCTTCGGCCTTGCCGTCTTCTTCCTCGCACGTACCACGGCGCTCCTCTTCTTCATCAACAACATCGATGATGAGACGATCTACAAGCGCTCACGTGGTGCACTCGCTTGGAACGCCGCTATCTTCCTCATCCTCTTCCTCGCCTACCTCTTCTTCCTTCTCACGAAGCAGGGCTTCGCTTACGATCCCGCTAACCCCGAGGTCACCTATCTCGTGGACTACAAGTACTGGAAGAACCTCATCGAGATGCCCGCAGTCTTTGCGATCTTCTTCATCGGGGTGGTGCTCGTGCTGGCAGGTATCCTGCTGACGCTCCTCAAGGAAGGCTTCCGCAAGGGGATCTGGTTCGAAGGTATCGGTGTCGTCCTCACGGCACTAGCCCTCTTCCTCATCGCTGGGTGGAACAATACCTCCTACTACCCTGCCTACAGCGCAGATATGCCCGAGCTCATCAACCACTCGCTGAACATCCGCAATAGCTCCTCGAGCCCCTTCACTCTGAAGGCAATGAGTTTCGTATCGCTAATCATTCCCTTCGTCTTAGCGTACATCGTCTACGCTTGGCGTGCGCTCGACCTGCATAAGATCACGCGCAAGGAGATGCTCGACCCAGACGGACACAACTATTAGTCCGCTGCTCGGGTAGCTACCCACACAAAGCGATCGCCCCAAGGAGTAAGCCACTGGCTCATCTCCTTGGGGCGATCGCTATTTATATTCAAGCTGCTTACGGGGAAAAGCTCTACGAAGAGACCATTGGTATATGGGTCCGTGTGTAGAGCTATATAGGATGGCGAAGAAAACTATATAGCTTTGCTTGGATTCCTATATAGCTTTCGGTGCGAAGCTATATAGCTTTGTGAAGCAACCTCTATTAGGTCGTTGCTCTGCGTAGGGATAAAAGTTGTGGACGAGAGGCAGAAAAGTGTGGACTACGTACGTGGCTCTAATATCTACGTACGTGGATACTGGGATTGACGTACCTGGTCATTAAGACTACGTGCGTAGACAAAGGAAAACCACTACGGAAAGGCAGTTTTTCCTTCACGAGAAGGACACTTTTCCCTCCGCTGGATAAGAAGAATACGTGCGATAAGGTGAAGGGCTTGTGTAGCACGTTGGAGGGGCATATCGAGGAGCTGGGCGTGCAATACCTTAGCAGAATAAATAGTGGCTGAGGCTCTAAGGCAACAGTCTCACGAAAGGGCGCTGGGGATAACAGGCGCTGGGACTCCCTCACCCAAGGTCTTCAAGGCGACCTCGACTAAGAGGCGATCATAGAGACCTAAGCTAAGGAAGGACGACAGCGTCGCTGCGCCACCCTCGATGAGGAGCGATAGAATGCCCTCTCTATATAGGAGCTGAAGCAGTTGCTCCGGCTCAATACGCTCTCCGCTAAGAGGCAGATAGCGCACACCTTCGCGAGGCTGAGGCACACCCGCCCCCTCGAGGTAAATCACCCACGTTGGGGCAAGACCATCCGTGAAGAGGCGAAGCTTCGGAGGCAAAGCGAGCTGCGGATCTAAGACCACACGGATGGGCGACGAGCCGTACCAGAGGCGATTTGTCAGCTGCGGGTCATCAAGTAGAGCCGTCCGGTAGCCGACGAGTATAGCATCGTGGTGCATACGCTCGCGATGGATCTCCCTCTGGCACAGGGGCGTACTAAAGAGGACGGGAGCCTCCGTGCTATTCTCCCGAGATCGATCAATGAAGCCATCGAGGCTTTGCGCCCACTTCAGCGTCACCAGCGGACGGTGCTGGGTATGCGCTGTGATGAAGGGGGCATTGAGGCGAAGCG
This sequence comes from Porphyromonas sp. oral taxon 279 str. F0450, assembly GCF_000292995.1. Taxonomy (NCBI): domain Bacteria; kingdom Pseudomonadati; phylum Bacteroidota; class Bacteroidia; order Bacteroidales; family Porphyromonadaceae; genus Porphyromonas; species Porphyromonas sp. oral taxon 279. Next base: position 53,272 of record NZ_ALKJ01000031.1, read on the forward strand.
CTTCGTCAGCGAGGACTCCAACAGAGACTTCTACCCCCGCCTGACGAAGACGCTCCAGCCCGCTCCCCGCCACACGAGGGAAGGGGTCAGGGATGGCGACGACGACGCGCGGTATGCGCTCTTGTAGGATGAGATCCGCACAGGGAGGAGTCTTCCCGTAGTGTGAGCAGGGCTCCAGCGTCACGTAGATCGTTGACTCGGGGAGCAAGTCGCGCTCCCTCACCGAGCGGATAGCCATCACCTCGGCATGGGGCTGTCCACTACGGTGGTGATAGCCCTCACCGATGATACGGCCTGAGTGCACGATGACGGCACCGACGACAGGATTGGGGGAAGTATAGCCCGTACCGAGGGCCGCCAGATCAAGTGCACGGCGCATATAGCGCTCATCATCTGTCATCTGTATTCGTTATATTTGCTTATATGGATACGATACGATCATTCGAGCAGCAAGCTCTGGAGTGTCTCACGGCACTCTACGAGCCCTCGGAAGCACGGGAGATAGCCCGCCAACTCCTCGAGGAGGTACGAGGCTGCACCCGCACACAGCTACTGCTCTTGAGCAAAGATACGCTTTTATCACCCGCAGAGTGCGCCCGTCTGGAGCGCATGCTGCACGACCTCTCCGCTGGTACTCCCCTACAATATGTATTAGGCTATGCTTACTTCGCGGGGCATCGCCTCACGGTCGCCCCTGGGGTACTCATCCCGCGCCCTGAGACTGAGGAGCTGATCGAGCTGATCTTACAGCACCCCGAGAGCCGAGCTTCGCAGCGCTTGCTTGATGTCGGTACGGGGAGTGGCTGTATCGCCTATGCCCTCACTGCCGCCCTTCCCGAGGTGAAGCAAAGCGTAGCGCTCGAAGTATCCAGCGAGGCCGCACCTATCGCCGAAGCCAACTTCGAAGCTCTGCGCAAGGCCACGGGGCGCGAAGTCTATCTGTGGAAGCACGACCTCTTTGCACTCCTTGAGGAACATACTCCCCCGACACCTCCGCTGGATCTCATCGTAAGTAATCCGCCCTACATCCACCCCGAGGAAGCCGAAGAGATGACGCCTCAGGTCCTGCTTCACGAGCCGCACTTAGCCCTCTTCGCTCCCGAAGCCTCCCCCATCGCCTACTATATTGCCTTGGCAGAGCTGGTGGCACAAGGCTACCTCCGCTCGGGAGGGAATCTGTGGGTCGAGCTGAATCCGCTCTACGCTACGGCGACAGAGGAAGCGATGCTCGAGCGTATCAGGAGGCGGCATGCCAAGACTAAGCTCATCCACGACCTGAGTGGGAAGGTTCGCTTCCTCCACCTCACCTATTGCCCCGCCGAATGATCCAGAAGAAGAAAAAGGAGCTTAGTCCCGAAGAAGCCTTCTCACGCCTCGCCTCCTACTGCGCCTACGCTGAGCATTCCGCCCAAGAGGTACGCAAGAAGTGTCGGGGCTGGGAGATCTCCGGCGAGGTATGCGACGCCCTCATCGAGCGCTTGGAGCAAGAGGGCTACCTGAACGAGGAGCGCTTCGCCCGAGCCTTCGTGCGAGATAAGTACCGCTTCAACGGCTGGGGGCCGCTTCGCCTGCAGGCCGAGCTCCGCCGTCATCGCATCCCCTCACGCCTCATTGACACCGCGATCGAGGAGCTCGAGGAAGAAGAGATGCAGGGCGAAGACCAACTCACCGCCCTCCTCGAGCGCAAGTACCGCTCCCTTCCCGCTGGGCTTGAGCCACGCAAGATCTATGACCGCCTCACACGCTTTGCCCTCTATCGGGGCTACCCCTATGAGGATGTGCGCGAGGCGATCAGCGAACTCCTCTCTGACCTCCCCGATGAGCTGGGCGACGACTAAGCGCATCGGTGCTTTCCTTACCGATCTCATCTTCCCCCGCACCTGCGCCATCTGTCGGGTGCATCTCGGGGAGCGGGAGCACTGCGTCTGCATGGAGTGCGCCACGAAGCTCCCTCGCCATGCCCCCGCCTTCGTGCACGCCGAGGAGCGCCTTCTTGGCTCCCCCCTGATCCGAAGCCTCTCAGCCCCCTTCATCTACCAGCACGCCAATCCTACCTACGACCTCATCATCGCCCTCAAGTACCGAGGCTATGGTGAGGTCGCGGACTTTGTCGTGCGCACCGCCCTCACCGAAGGGCAACTTGCACCCCAGCAAGGCGACATCGACCTCATCCTCCCCGTCCCGATCGAAGGCACGCGCCTCGAAGCCCGTGGCTACAATCAAGCTGCCCTCCTCGGCGAAGCTCTCGCACGGCACTACGGCGTCCCCTGCTCGGAAGGCTACCTTCTTCGCCATCGGGGCAGTCACTCACAGACGGCGCTGGACCGTGACGCACGCCGTGAGAATGCTCAAGCGGCCTTCTATCTCACCGACAAGACGGAGCGCCTTCAGGAGCTACGGGGCAAGCGCATCCTCCTCGTCGATGATCTGGTGACGACGGGCTCCACGCTCCTTGCGCTCACCGATCTCTTGGAGCAATGTGGCGTCAGCGAAGTCCACATCTTCGTCGCCGCCGTCGCCATCCGCTAAAAACGAACCAGTACTGGTCAGCGATCCAACCAGTACTGGTCCGACTTCGAAGTAGTACTGGTCACATAGGGCAACCAGTACTGGTCGCGTTGGTGAGCAGTACTGGTTCATTTTCCATCCCGCGCATCCCCCTTATATCCCTTCATAGATAAGCACTTCCCACAGCACTAAAAAGACAGCCCCCAGACGGTATAAAAGTCCCGCGTCCACCTCAGCATACTGAGGTGGGCGCGGGACATCTTTTCGCTTAAGCTTGCGGAGTAAGCGGCGGAGCTATTCAGCGATGGTCTTCGTCAGATAGAGGTAGACGGGATAGTGGTCACTATAGCCCCCCTGGAAGCGACCCGAGGAGAAGGTGCGGAAAGGATAGCCCTTGAAGTGCCCCGTCTTCTGCGTGAGGAAGTCGGCATTGAAGATATAGCCGTAGTTCCCCGTGGCCTTGTCCTGCTGGAGGTGCAGGCGATCAGCGGGCCCGCCGATGAGGTTGGGCGTGACGACGAGGTTATCGAAGAGATTCCACACGTCACGATAAGCGAGCGTGCCACGGCCCGAAGAGTAAAGGGCAGCCATGGGGTTGAAGAGGTCGGTAGGTGCCAGATCTTCTGCCGAAGTCTTCGAGCGCAAGCCGTTGACGACGCTGGGAGAGGTGGGGTCGTCGTTGAAGTCCCCCATGAGGATGACCTTATTATTAGGATCTGCCGCGAGGAGGGAGTCCGTGACCGAGCGCATGACCTCGGCAGCGTACAGACGACGCTTGAGCGACACCTGCTCGCCACCGACGCGCGAAGGCCAGTGAGCGACGAGGAACGATACGGGTTCGCCAAGCAAGAGGCCATTGACCTCGAGGACATCACGCGTCTTGATATGCTCCTCCCCCTTGAGGATGACGGGGTGTGGGTGTGCAGCGGTGAACTGATAGTAGCTGGGACGATAGAAGAGCGCGCAGTCGATACCGCGCTTGTCGGGAGAGTCGAAGTGCACGATCTCGTAGCCAGAGTTCGCCAGCTCGGGTTCCTTCAGGAGGTCTTCGAGCACGCCTCTATTCTCGATCTCACAGACCCCGAGGATATCGGGTCCTCGCTTCGAGCCGATCTGGCTGATAGCATAGGCCATATTGTGAAGCTTCTGCTTGTACTTGTCGGGCGTCCACTGGTTCTTCCCATCGGGCAGGAAGTCTGCATCGTTGTTCTCCCCGTCGATGGTGTCGAAGAGGTTTTCCAGATTGTAGAAGGCTACCGTGAGGCGCACCTGCTTCTGGGCTTGGAGGGAGCAAAGAGCGAGGAGAAGGACGAGGGTGAGAGCGGAGATTTTCCTTAGCATAAGCTTGTCGTTTAAGAGGCTATCCGAGATAGATTATGTAATTTAGTCGTGCAAATGTAACAAATCTTGCGCGCTACTTCGTATCTCAGCTTCGAAGATAGGGAGGAAGCTCCAGCACGGATAAACGGCTTACACCTCATAATGACAGGAGCTCCGACGACGGAGCGGAAGGTCTGCACGATCCGCGGAGTGCATGCAAGCGTCATCGATATAATGCGACAGCATGAATAAACTTATTACCGTACTCGCCTGCACCTTGACATTCGCCAGTGTAGGCCTCGGACAGACTACGGGCGAACCTCTGGTCATCGACAGCCAGAGTGGCAAGCCCGTCGCTAAGGTCCACGTCAGCATCTACGGCCCCGTGGCGAAGAAGATGCTCCTCGGGCAAGACGCCCGAAGTGTCTTGGCGCTCCTCCCCAAGGGACGATATACACTGACCTTCTCCGCCGAAGGCTACGAGACCAAGCAGATCGAGCTGGTCAAGCAGGAGAACGAAGCTTCGGGCCTCAAGCAGCTCAAGCTCATCGCACTCCGCGAAAGCGGGAATGGTCGCTACGATGACCTCATCGTCAGCGAAGAGGATGGCAACGAAGCCGCCGGCATGCAAGACCGCGTCACCCTACTCACCTCCTCACGCGACCCCTTCCTCAGCGCTTCGGGCTACGTCTTCAGCACGGCTCGCTTCCGCAACCGTGGCTACGACTCCCAGTACAATGAGCAGATGCTCAACGGCATCGGGATGAACGACCTCAACAGTGGCTACTCAGCTTGGTCGCTCTGGGGTGGTCTCAACGACGTCACCCGCCAGCAGCAGACCTCGCAGTCCTTCGAGCCCATCGTCTCGGGCTTTGGTGCCGTCGGCGTAACCAACAACGTGACGACACGCCCCTCAATGTTTGGCACGCAGCATCGCCTCACCTACTCGAATAGCAACCGCACCTATAGCAACCGCTTCGCCTATACCTATGCCTCGGGAGAGCGCAAGGACGGCTGGAGCTTCGCAGCCAGCGTAGCCCGCCGTATCGGCAATGGGCAATACTCCTACGTCCGTGGGCAGTACTACGATGCCTGGAGCTACTTCCTCGGCGTAGAGAAGAAGCTCGATGAGATGAATAGCCTCAGCCTCATCGCCCTCGGTGCTCCTACTCGCCGTGGTGTAGCCAGCGCTACCACACAGGAGGTATATGACCTCGTCGGCTCAAACTTCTACAACCCCAACATCGGGCGCCAAGGCGGCAAGTGGCGCAATGCTCGTGAGCGCCGCAACCACGAGCCTATCGTCCAGCTCTCGCACTACTTCAGCAATCTGGAGAAGACGCTCAATATCAATACCACCTTCAGCTACCGCTTCGGGAAGAATGCCTATTCATCGCTGAACTGGTACAACGCTCCCGACCCACGTGCGGACTACTACCGCTACCTCCCCTCCTACTTCACGCGCATGGCTGACCCCAATAGTCAGGATGGCGATGCTGCAGCGATCTATGAGGAGCTGTGGAAGTCAGACCCCAACGTCCGCTATATCAATTGGGACCGCCTCTATGAGGTGAACCGCGGGAACCTCACTACGGTGAAGGATGCCTCTGGCCGCACCCTCGCTACGGGGCGTAAGGCACTCTACATGATCGAAGACCGCCACACTGACCAGCGTGAATTCGCTTGGGCAACCTCTGCCAACTGGCTTCCCAAGAGCTGGCTTGAGATCACGGCTGGGGCGAACTTCCGCCACAACCGCACAGCGAACTATGCCGAGGTAGGTGACCTCCTCGGTGCGGACTTCGTCTATGACATCGATAAGTTCGCTGAGCGTGACTTCGGTGGTGACGCGACGAAGAGTCAGGTAGACCTCCTGCACCCCGACCGTATCGTCCAGAAGGGCGACCGCTTCAGCTACGACTACACAGCACAGAGCTACCGCTATCAGATGTGGGCCAATGCGACCTACCACCTCACGCGCCTCGATGCCTATACGGGTATCTCCTATACCCACACGGGTATGCAGCGCGAAGGTCATCAGAAGCGCGGGCTCTTCCCCGACAACTCCTACGGGCTGTCGGACCGCGTGAAGTTCAACGACCTCGGGGTAAAGGCTGGGGCTACCTACAAGCTCAATGGCCACCACTACCTGCAGTCGAACGTAGCATACCTCGAGCAGGCACCCACCTTCCAGAATCTCTTCATCTCACCTCGTACACGCGATAGCTACATCGAGGCCCCCAAGAGCGAAAAGATCTTCTCGGCAGAAGCCTCCTACCTCGTACGCCTTCCCTGGCTGCGCGGACGTGTGACGGCCTTCTACACGCACATCGCAGATCACACCCGCTCGATGAGCTTCTACGATGATAGCCGAGCTTCGTTCTCGAACTACATCATCACCGGCATCGCCACCCGCCACCTCGGAGCAGAAGCAGGCTTCGAAGTGAAGATCAGCCCCACGCTGACGGCTAACGCTGCGCTTGCCCTGGGCCAGTATGAGTATGCCAACAACCCCAGCTACATCCAGAGCATCGACAATTCCAACGAGATCGTCGACCGCGACCGCATCTACTGGAAGGGGCTGAACGTGAGTGGTACGCCTCAGACGGCTGCGACCCTCGGGCTGACGTACTACTCTCCTTGGTACGCGAACTTCGGGATCAACGCGAACTACTTCGGGCGCAACTTCGTCTCGATGTCGCCTGTCATCCGCACCGACCGCGGGCGCACCTCGCTTGACTACAATTACATCCTCCCCGAGCAGCTGCGTGATGGCTTCACGGTAGACCTCTTTGCGAGCTACTCCTGGCGCATCACCTATGGCACGTACCTGCGCTTCAACCTCTCGGTAAGCAACGTGCTGAACAACCGCAGCCTGCCCAATGGAGGCTACGAACAGCTCCGTATCCGCACGATCCGTGCTACTGACGGGACGCAGCAGCTCTATCGCCCCTTCGATACGAAGCTCTCCTATGTCTACGGGACGACGTTCTTCTTCAATACCACCCTCCAGTTCTAACCCCCTACACGCATAGATCCTATGAATCGTCATGCTATATATGCACTCACCCTCTCGATGCTCATCGGGATAGGGGCTACGAGCTGCACGAAGTACAACGAAGTCGATCCTCCCCGTACCGACCAAAAGAGTACGGACGAGCTCCCTCTACCCACGCACACCATCAGCCAGCTCAAGGCTCTCTACAAGCGTGGTGGTACGCTCATCGACAAGCCCATCGTCATCTCTGCAGTCATCGCCTCAGACGACAGCGAGGGGAACCTCTACAAGTCCTGCTACATCGAGGATGAGACGGGCGGTATGGAGCTTAAGTTCGCCCTCGGCAACCTCAGCTCTGTCTACCCTCAGGGTACGCGAGTACGCCTCCTCTGCCAGGGCCTGCAGCTCGGCGACTACGCTGGACAGATCAATATCGGATATACCTCCAAGGATGAGAAGTACGAGACAGCCTTCTATCCTGAGCTCCTCGTACACCGCGTACTCCTCAAGGAAGGTCACACCGATATCAAGCCCCACGAGCTCACCATCGCGACACTGAATAAAAAGTACGCAGGTACGCTCGTCAGCCTCAAGGATGTACAGTTCCTCGCCTCCGAGCTGGGTCAGACTTATGCTGATCCGCAGGGCAAGGACAAGAACCGCAATGTGAATCGCACGCTCGTAGACCGCTCTGGCGCACAGCTCATCGTCCGCACGAGCAGCTATGCGAAGTTCGCGGGTCGCACCGTCCCCACGGGCTCGGGTACGATCACTGCTATCCTCACCTACTTCCGTGACACCCCTCAGCTCCTCATCCTGCGTGAGCAAGATGTCCAGCTCACGGGCGCACGCTTCTAAATCCCCCCTACAGCACTCACCATCTCAACAAATACGATTGACTGATGACAACAAGTAAGATCACGCGCTGGACACTCCTCTTAGCCTCCTGTGCTACCCTGTCCCTCGCCTCGTGTAAGGACAACGATGACGCCTATGAGCGCCCATCGATCTCGGTCACCCAGCTGACGAAGGACAGCAACGGCAATACCCTCATCGGCAAGGACGAGAGCACCGCCACGCTGCACATCCGTACCAACCGCTCTTGGACGGCTACCACCGCCCTCGACTGGCTGAGCATCAGCCCCGAGTCAGGGGACGCTGGCGAACGTGACGTCACGATCAAGGTCCTCAAGAATGCCTCAGGTGCCACCCGCCAAGGCCAATTCGCCTTCAAGGCTGGCAACGAGACCCTCTACTATACCATCACGCAGGCTGGTGACGGCTCTGCAGTCATCACCCCAGGTAAGGATCAGCCTACTCCTAACCTACCCTCAAATCCCACGACGGTAGACGGTGCAGCACTTGCCGCCTTCATCGAGAAGTACGACAAGGGTCAGAGCGTCACGGTAGACGAAGAGACGACTTTCAAGGCCGTCCTCCTCTCTGACATCACGGCGAACAATATAACCAGCCTCAAGAACATCGTCGTGCAGGCTGGCGAAGTCGGTATCACGCTTCGTCTGAATGCCAACGCCTCTAAGGACTGGCGTCCCGGTGCGGTCTTCACCATCAAGACCAAGGGCACGAAGGTCGGCCGCTACCAGGATGGCTCACTGCAGATCGACTACACGGGTCTGAATGATGCTACCTCTATGGTTACTCCCACGGGCGAAGTAGCGACGATTACTCCTAAGGCCGTGACCTTCGCAGACATCTACGCTGGCAAGTACGACAACATCCTCGTAGCTGTCGATGGCGCACAGTTCAAGACTCCTGGCAAGGAACTCAACCCCAACAAGCCTGCTCAGGGTAAGACGTCTGCAGGGAGCTACTTCAATGCGCTCACGGACTGCGCTACGCAGGTCACGGCAGGTGTATCCGATCTCTCGGTAGCTATCTCCTACTACTCGACCTTCAAGACGACGATCGCATCCGACAAGAACGGCCGCATCGTCGGTATCATCCAGCGCTCGGTGACGACGAACAAGGCCTCAGGTCAGAGCACCAAGCACTACAACCTTTGGCCTCGTACGGCTGATGACCTCGCAGGTCTGACGGCTGAGCGCTGCACGGAGGGCACGGCTCCGACGCCTACCCCTTCACCCGATCCCACTCCTACTCCTACTCCTACGCCCACACCTACCCCTCCAGCTACCTCTGGCGATCTGATCATCTCTGCCTACATCGAGGGTCTCGGCAACGAGAAGTACATCCAGATCTCTAACCCCACGGATCAGGAGATCGACCTCAGCACTTACACGCTCCTCGTGAAGAACTTCGGTAAGGACAATAAGGCTACGGAGGGCAAGTTTGCCGAGAGCCGCATCGCTCTGAGGGGTAAGCTCGCTGCAGGTGCTTCACTCGTCCTCCGCCACGAGCAGGCGAAAGTCTATACTGCTGGCACGGTCGCAGACTTCAGCTTCAATGGCAATGACCCCGTGGCTCTGCTGAAGGGTACAGTGACCATCGACCAGATCGGTAATGGTATGGAGACGGCTTGGATCGACAGCCACAAGAAGTTCGCTGGTGCCGACATCGTCCTCCACCGTATCGCATCCGTCAAGGCTCCTTCTGCGACCTTCTCCGCTGACCAGTGGGAGCGCGTCGCCATCACGAAGGAGAATCAGGATGCCACCATCAAGTCTTACCTCGGTAAGCGATAGTCCTTCCTCTCTATGCAGAAGACGATTAAATCTCTTCGGATAAAGACCATCCTCATGGGGCTCGGCCTCATGGGGATGGCTTTCTCCAGCTGTACCACCGAGCGTGGTGACCACCCCGTTCGCACCTCCGACCGCCTCCAGCTCTCCCTCCCAGGCTCTTCGACCGACAAGATCAAGAGCGTACCCAAGGAAGGCTCGAACTTCTACATCAAGCTCCGTGCGGCCTCCGACTGGAAGCTCACCGTCACGCCCGAGGAGGCATCCTCATGGATCGAGCTTGAGCGTAGCAAGGGGGATGGCACGTCCAGCTCCTCTATCTCCGTCTCGGTAAGTCAGAACCTCGGTGCCTCTCGCTCAGCACAGATCATCGCGACCTCAGCGGGCGTTCGTGACACCCTCGTCATCAGCCAGCAGGGTACGGGTGAGGTCACCCCTACGCCATCACCCATCCCCTCCCCTACGGGTGAGTATATCCTCGGTGACGCGACGATGCTCGAGGTCCCCGCACTCCATGGTGGTAGTCAGAACTACTTCGTCACGCACCGCGCTGGTGGTATCGTGAACTACTCCCTCGAGTACGACACCGACAAGCGTCACCCACGCTTCGTCTGCTTCACCTTCGACAATACGACCTCGGCTCAATCCGTCAGACGTAGCGATGCTTGGCAGTGGGATCCCTACATACCTCAGCGATTCTCTACGGAGAATCTCTTCCGTGGGAGCGGATACGACCGTGGTCACATGGTCGCCTCCTCTGACCGCCTCTTCAGTGCCGAGGCCAATCGACAGACCTTCTACTACACGAATATGAGCCCACAGCTCAGTGACCTCAACCAGAAATTCTGGATGGAGCTCGAGCAGAAGGTCCAAGCATGGGGTCGCAACTCCCAGCTCCGTGACGTCCTCTACGTCGCCAAGGGCGGGACGATCCGTGATGATCAGGTCGAGAGCAAGAAGGTCCGTGGCGTCATCGTCGTGCCTAAGTACTATTGGATGGCTCTCGTCATGAAGAAGGGCTCTACCTACCACGGCATCGGCTTCTTGGTCGAGCACCGCTTCTATGGAGCAAATACCTCCATGCGTAGTGTCGCCCTATCTATCGACGAGCTGGAGACAAAGCTCGGGATGGATCTCTTCCACAACTTCCCCGACGACATCGAGCAGCAATTCGAGGCAGAATCTCCCGCTACGCCTGCTACGCTCAGCTACTGGCCCGGGCTCTAAGTCGAGTCTTTAGCTCCGTCCCCTACCGACACCCGTCGACTGCTCCTGCGGTCGGCGGGTGTTGCCTTTTATACGAAGGGGAACGTGTAGTTTGGCGCAGGAGGCGTAGCAACCACTATGGGTTTGAGAGCAATCCTATATTAAGTTATTGCTCTGCGTGTAGGGATAAAAGTTGCGGACGAGTGGCAGAAAAGTTTGGGCTACGTACGTGGCTCTAATATCTACGTACGTGGATATTTGGATTTACGTGCCTGGTCTTTAAAACTACGTGCATAGACAGAGGAAAACCACTACATGAAGGCGCTTTTTTCTTCACGAGAAGGACACTTTTCCCCCCGCTGGACAAGAGGAATACTCGCGATAAGGCGAAGGGCTTATCAAAGCCCGCTCTTGGCAGTATCAAGAAAAGGACTACCTTTGTCCGTAGAGCAACTCAAAGGGGTGCTGGCGTAGGACACGAGTCCACGCTGTGCTGAGATTATACCCGAAGACCTGATCCAGATAATGCTGGCGTAGGCAGAGAGTGGAGGCGATATCCCGCCGCTCATCCTCTAAGATCTTCCGTTACTCGCGCTGTGATTGAGCCCGTCGGCTCGTCATAGTTCCCCAGAGAGTGTCTGCCCCCTTGTGGTAGTAGGCTCGCTGGAGGTGTGTCGTCACTTCGCACTTCCTCATCACACCATGACGATAGAGTTACTTACGATGAAGATCTTGATCAACGGAGCTCCCACCACGCTCCCCCATGTATGCACGATCCCCGAAGCCCTTGCCTTCGCAGCGATCGACCTACCACCTCGCTCGGCTATCGCCGTCAATGAGCGCTTGGTACCCCGCACAGCCTTAGCCACCTACCAGCTCGAGGAGGGCGACACCCTTCTCCTCATCCGACCTACCTTCGGAGGCTAAGCCCTACCCTTCCCACGACACACACATTCCCCTACTATTATGAAGATCAAAAATGTCCTTACTCACGGCCCACTCATCGGCTCGGAGAAGATCTATGTACCTGGCCAGCTCTTCCCCGAGCTACGTGTCGGCATGCGCCGCATCGTCCTCTCCGACACCTACAATGAGGATGGGAGCCGTACCCCCAATGCCCCTGTCGTCGTCTATGACACAGGTGGCCCGTACACCGATAGCGCCTATCAGGTAGACCTCGAGGCGGGCCTGCCACGCCTACGTGAGCCGTGGATCGACCGCCGAGACGATACGACCCGTAGCGAAGAGCTCGGCAGTGAATACACCCGCTCACGCCTCCAGCAGCGCGCCCTTGACGGCCTGCGCTACCGTCACATCTCCCTCCACCCTCGGGTAGCGAAGGAGCACTGTGTCACCCAGCGCTACTATGCCAGTCAAGGCATCATCACCGAGGAGATGGAGTACGTGGCGATACGTGAGAACCAACTCATCGACGAGGCCAAGGAGCGCCATGCCATGGCAGGCGACCCGCTGGGCGCAGAGATCCCCCCATACGTGACCCCAGAATTTGTCCGTGAAGAGATCGCCCGAGGGCGCGCCATCATCCCAGCCAACATCAACCACCCCGAGCTCGAACCCATGATCATCGGGCGCAACTTCCTCTGTAAGGTCAATGCCAATATCGGCAACTCTGCCATCACCAGCAGCATCGCCGAGGAGGTGGAGAAGGCCGTATGGGCTACCCGCTGGGGTGCTGACACCGTGATGGACCTCTCCACTGGGCGTCACATCCACGAGACGCGTGAGTGGATCATCCGCAATAGTCCCGTGCCCATCGGTACCGTCCCCCTCTACCAAGCGCTGGAGAAGGTCCACGGCAAGACCTACGACCTCAGCTGGGAGATCTATCGCGATACCCTCATCGAGCAGGCGGAGCAGGGTGTCGACTACTTCACCATCCATGCAGGGCTACGCAAGGAGCACATCCCGCTGACCCTCAAGCGCCTTACAGGTATCGTCAGCCGTGGTGGGGCGATCATGGCGGGCTGGTGCACCGAGCACGACGAGGAGAGCTTCCTCTACACCCACTTCGAGGAGATCTGTCAGATAGCTGCCCGCTACGACGTCTCCCTCTCCCTCGGCGATGGCTTGCGTCCAGGCTGCATCCATGACGCCAACGATGCAGCACAGTTCGCAGAGCTGAAGACTCTCGGCGAACTCAATCGCATCGCCGCTCGCTACCATGTGCAGGTGATGATCGAAGGCCCTGGGCACATCCCCATGCACCTCATCCCCGAGAACATGACACGCGAACTCCTCGACTGCGATGAAGCCCCCTTCTATACCCTCGGCCCGCTGGTCTCCGACATCGGTGCTGGCTACGACCACATCACGGGGGCTATCGGCGCCTCGATCATCGGGCATCAGGGTACCGCCATGCTCTGCTACGTCACGCAGAAGGAGCACCTCGGCCTCCCCGAGCGCAATGACGTCCGTGAGGGAGTCGTGACCTATAAGCTCGCAGCCCATGCCGCAGACCTAGCGAAGGGACACCCGACGGCCTACCTGCGTGACTATGCGATGAGTAAGGCGCGATTTGAATTCCGCTGGAGAGACCAGTTCCATCTGGCACTCGACCCCGAGCGTGCTCAGGAGTTCCACGACGAGACCCTCCCCGATGAGGAGCACAAGGAGAAGCACTTCTGCTCAATGTGTGGTGAGCACTTCTGCTCGATGCGTGCGAACCGCTCCTTCCGTCAAGTATTGCAGTCACGCTCTGCTGTCCCCAGCAAAGGACTTGCACTCAGCACCGAAGCCCCATGTAGTCACCATAGATAGCCCTTATGCTACCCCAGCAGATCATCGCCATCACACCACCCTCGCTCGGTGATACAGGCGAAGCCCTGTACATCGCTCACCTCCTCCGTCTTGGCGTCGGGCGCGTACACATACGCAAGCCCGACGCCACGGTAGAGGAGCTTGAGGCGCTCATCCGCTCTATACCTCGTGAGCTCCGCAGTCGCTGCGTCCTCTCACACCACATCGCGCTGGTGAGACGCTGGGAGCTTGGCGGTGTGCACCTCTCCGTAGCCGACTGGAGTGCACTCCGTGAGCGCCCAACGGAGGCCCTTCGCCCCGAGCAGATCGTCGGTATCAGTTGCCACAGCGTAGCGGAGCTGGAGCACCTACCCTTCCGTCCCGACTACGCCTATGTGAGCCCCGTCGCAGCGAGCATCAGTAAGCCTGACTATGGGAATGATAGCCCATGGACGCCCGAGCTGAGGCGAGCCGTCACGGCACGTTTCCCCTTCCCCCTCATCGCTCTGGGGGGCATCGGAGAGGCAAATGCCCAAGGCTTCATCGAAGAGGGTTTCGCTGGTGTCGCACTCTTAGGATACTTCGCAAATCAGCAGCTCCACGAGCTCACCGAGCGTGTGCAGAAGCTGTGCGCCCCGACACTCCTCCTCTGCGGGGGTATCGACCCGACAGCAGAAGCTGGGCTCACAGCGGATATGCAGCATGCCACACGCTTAGGAGTGCATGCCTATAGCATCGTGACGGCGCTCACTTGTCAGGATGCTGTGGCCTTCACCCGCCTCACGGCAGTTGCTGACACAGACCTCATCGAGGCCGTACGTGCTCTTCGTAGGCAGTCGCCTCCGCAGGTAGCTAAGATTGGGCTCATCGCTTCGCTCCACCAGTTGCGCCTCCTCGTTCGTGAGATCCGTGCGCTCTTCCCAGCCTGTCGCATCGTCTGGGATCCGATACTACGCACCAGCTCGGGCGCAGACCTCCTCTCCGATGCCAGCCGTGAAAGCCTCCTCGAGGTAGCAGAGCTGGTAGACGTCATCCTCCCCAATCACTACGAGTCCCGCCAGCTCTTCGGGGAGAGCATACCACACGAATGGGTAGAGCGCACTCATACCGCTGTCATCGCGAAGTCCGCCTCCTCTACGGAGGAGGAAGTCACCGACAGGGCCTACCTTGCCGATGGTCGGCTCATCGAGAGCACCGCACCACGCCTCGGAGAAGACCGCCATGGCACGGGCTGCCTCTACGCCACCACGCTATGCGCTGCCTTAGCTCGGGGCGAAGATTACCAAGAGGCACTCCACACAGCCCAGCGTGCGACGATGCACTACCGCCTTGGGCGAGGGCAGGAAGCTCCCGTAAGACGACTGCCACTCGGCCGTCGGATGTTCGTCACGCACGCTACCACCACAGCGGAGATCCTCGAGCAGACCGACCTCGTCCTTCGTCAGGGCTTAGCGGATATCGTGGAGCTACGCATGAAGGACGCCACGTGGGAGACCTTCCTTCATACCGCACGCGAGACCTTAGCACTCTGTCATGCCTACAGCGTCCCCCTACTCATCAATGACCGAGTAGACATCGCGCTCCTCACGGGTGCCGATGGCGTGCATCTCGGACAGAGAGATATATCCCCGACGGAGGCCCGACGTCTCTTAAGCAACTATGCTCTCATTGGTCTGACGTGCAACAGCACAGAAGACCTCACCACAGCACGTACGCTCCCCATCGACTACGTGGGCATCGGCCCCTTCCGCTTCACCTCGACAAAGAAGAAGCTCGCCCCCATCTTGGGGCTTGAGGGCTATCGTGCTCTCCAGCTCCAGGCCTTTCCCCTCCCAGCTTATGCCATCGGTAGCGTGTCCCCCGAGGACATCCCCGACCTATATGCCCTCGGACTCTACGGCGTCGCCATGAGCAGCAGCCTCATCCATGCCGCCCGCATCGCTGCGGACGACCGACCTTAATACACCTGACCACTATGCTTACCATAGCAGACAAGACCTTCCATTCGCGACTCTTCCTCGGTACGGGGAAGTTCGCCTCCCCCGCCCTCATGGCTCGTGCTGTCGAAGCCTCGGGGACCGAACTCGTCACCCTCGCTCTCAAGCGTGTCGAGCTCCAGCATACCGACAGCGATGACCTCGTAGCTCCCCTTGACAACCCTCACATCCAGCTCCTTCCCAATACCAGCGGGGCGAAGACCGCCGAAGAAGCCATCCTCGCCGCAGAGCTAGGACGCGAAGCCCTCGAGACGAATTGGCTCAAGCTCGAGGTGCACCCCGACCCACGCTACCTAATGCCCGACCCCATCGAGACGCTACGTGCCGCCGAGGAGCTGGTGAAGCGAGGCTTCATCATCCTACCCTATGTGCAGGCAGACCCCGTACTCTGCAAGCGTCTCGAGGAGGTAGGCTGTGCCACCGTCATGCCCCTAGCAGCACCTATCGGTACGAATCGCGGGCTGGACACCCGTGCCCTCCTACGTATCATCATCGCTGAGAGCACCATCCCCGTCGTCATCGATGCGGGCATAGGTAGCCCCAGCCACGCCGCCGAATGTATGGAGATGGGTGCTGATGCCGTACTCGTCAACACAGCTATCGCCACAGCACAAGACCCCATAGCTATGGCGCGCGCCTTCCGCCTTGGGGTCGAAGCAGGTCGCATGGCCTACGAAGCTAAGCTCGCCCCACAGAGTCACGAAGCGGTAGCCTCCTCTCCTCTCACCGCCTTCCTCTTCACTCCCGAGCCATGACCACCGACACGACGGCCTATGATGTGCTACGGGCCTATGACTTCGACACCCTCCAGAGGGAGATTTATAGCAAGACGGCAGCGGACGTCCAGCGCGCCCTCGCTGCACCGCACCGCACGATAGCGGACTTCATGGCACTCGTCTCACCTGCTGCCGTTCCCTACCTCGAGGAGATGGCACGCGAGGCACACCGCCTTACCGTAGAGCGCTTCGGCCATACGATCCAGCTCTATATCCCGCTCTACCTATCTAATGTATGCTCCAATAGCTGCGTCTACTGCGGATTCAGCGTGGAGAACAAGATCCGACGGCGCCAGCTGACGCTCTCCGAGATCGACCGGGAGGTAGAGGCCATCAAGGCCTTGGGTTTCCGACACCTCCTACTCGTCAGTGGCGAAGACCTTCGTGCCAACTCATGGAAGTACTACCTGCAGGTCGTCGAGCATATCCGCCCGCACTTCGCCCAGCTCAGCCTCGAGGTCCAGCCCCTCACGACCGAGCAATATACCGCCCTCCACGAGGCGGGGGTAGACTATGTCTGCGTCTATCAGGAGACCTACCACGAGGCGCACTACCCCAGCTACCACCCCCGAGGGAAGAAGGCCGACTACCGCTACCGTCTTGAGACCCCCGACCGCATCGCCCAAGCAGGTATCGAGAAGATTGGGCTCGGTGCCCTCTTAGGGCTCGAGGACTGGCGCACCGATAGCACCTTCACCGCCCTGCATCTCTGCTACCTTCGTCAGCGCTACCGCCAGACCCGCTACTCTATCTCCCTACCTCGTCTTCGCCCCGCAGTGGGGGCTTATGAGCCCTCCTCACCCATTGATGACCTCGGCATCACGCAGCTCATCTTGGCCTTCCGTCTCCTTGATCCGCATGTGGAGATCTCCCTCTCGACACGTGAGTCAGCCTCCTTCCGTGATCACGTCCTCCCCTTGGGTATCACGAGCATGAGCGCGGGGAGCCACACCGAGCCCGGAGGCTATGCCGAGAGCAGCGAAGATCTGGAGCAGTTCGTCATCAACGACAGCCGTAGTCCTGCGGAGTTCGCCGCCCACCTGCGCAGCGCAGGCTACGAGCCGGTATGGAAGGACTGGGATAGTTGGCTCTGACCTCACAGCCCATTAAAAGCACGATTCCAAGCAATGGACATGGCAGAGATAGACGACCTCAAGACCCGATACGCCCGACAGATGAGCCTCCCCGAAGTCGGGGAAGAAGGGCAGATGCGCCTGGCTAGGAAGCGGGTAGCCGTCATCGGAGCAGGAGGGCTGGGCTCAGCTCTCCTGCCCCTCCTTGTGGGAGCAGGGATCGGGCATCTCACACTATGCGATGACGATAGTATCTCAGTGAGTAACCTCCCCCGTCAGACGCTCTACACCACGCACGAGGTAGGTAGGAGCAAGGCGCAGTGCGCTGCCGAGCGACTCCGCGCAGCCAATCCCCACTGCGACATCACGGCCTACAGTGAGCGCCTCACCGAGGCGAATGCCACCCGCCTCATCGGGGAGGTCGACCTTCTCATCGACGCTACCGACAACGAAGCGACACGCCTCCTCCTCGATCGCTACGCCTCAGAGCACCAGATCCCGTGGCTCTATGCCTCGCTCGAGGGGTGGTGCGGACAGCTGGCACTCTTCCTCCCCGACTCACCCTCACGCTACCGAGACCTCTTCCCCGAGGGAGCTGAGGGAGACGCCCCAAGCCCCACACAAGCCCCCTTCCCCGTGATGGCGACCACTCCCGCCGTCATCGGCTCTATCGCCGCCGCCGAAGCTCTCAAGCTCCTGCTGGGCCTTCCCTCTCCCCTCACCGAAGGCCTCCTCCTCGTAGATAGCCTTCAGCTCTCCTTCCAGCTCATCCGCCGCTAAGCTACCTGTCGGAAGAGACAGAGCAATTTAGCCCGCTATCTACATACGTCTACGCAAGCAGATAGCGGGCTTCAATAGTACCCTCAATTTTGAACCAGTACTGGTCACTCAATCAAGCAGTACTGGTCGGACTTCGGACCAGTACTGGTACACACCACCAAACAGTACTGGTCAACTCAGCGACCAGTACTGGTTCATTTTACCCCTCACCGTATAGAACATCAAGCATCCCTTCTATAAAGGGCGTCATCTATGGGAACTATAGGGAGCTTAGGCGAGAATACGCTACCTAAAAATTCGGCACACACTACTTTGTATCTAATAATTACGTAGCTTTGTGGCTGAGAATAGATCAATATTGTATCCTTATGACACCACAATGATCTCATGAGGTATCAAAACAAACACCACGACACACCCAGCTTTGCCAAGCGAATGCGATAGCTATCTCCCCGCCCCTGGTTGCGGACGATAGCTCCCTTTGTTATGGCTCTACATTATATAATATAGCGTCACTGTTCCCCACCTCGGGGACAGCAAGCAATGAGCGATCCCCCCAGCCATAGGCAGTGAGGCGGTCGCTCGTCTCTTTTTACCACGGAATACAGACAAGCATAAATTATTCAAACACCTATACAATTAATTGAACGAATGAGGAAAAGTACATTACTCCTCCTCACCCTGCTCCTGGGGTTCCTGCCTGCGCTCGCGCAGCAGGTGGTGACGGGCACCGTCGTCA
Source organism: Porphyromonas sp. oral taxon 279 str. F0450 (assembly GCF_000292995.1). NCBI lineage: Bacteria > Pseudomonadati > Bacteroidota > Bacteroidia > Bacteroidales > Porphyromonadaceae > Porphyromonas > Porphyromonas sp. oral taxon 279. The sequence continues at coordinate 72,086 of NZ_ALKJ01000031.1, forward strand.
CCGCCCCCGACAACGAGGCCGCCATCGGAGCCTCGATTATCGTCAAGGAACATAGCAAGGTGGGGACAACCGTGGGGCTGGATGGCAGCTTCAAGATCACGGTACCCGCAGGCTCTAAGACCCTGCGCATCTCCTACATTGGTTACCTCACCCAAGAGGTGCCTATCAAGGACAAGATGAAGATCACACTCGAGCCCTCAGAGAAGACGCTGGACAAGGTCGTCGTCACGGGGCTCACCAAGGTAGACAAGCGCCTCTTCACGGGAGCCTCCGCTAAGCTCGGCGGCGACAAAGCCAAGCTCGACGGGGTACCCGATGCAGCCCGCGCCCTTGAAGGCCGCGCAGCAGGGGTCTCGGTACAGAATGTCTCGGGGACCTTTGGTACAGCTCCTAAGATCCGCGTGCGTGGGGCAACCTCTATCTACGGGAGCTCCAAGCCCCTCTGGGTCGTCGACGGTGTCATCATGGAAGACGTATCTAATGTAGGTGCTGATGACCTCGCTTCGGGGAACCCTGAGACGCTCATCAGCTCTGCTATCGCTGGTCTCAATGCCGACGACATCGAGAGCTTCCAGGTGCTGAAGGACGGCTCGGCTACCTCTATCTATGGTGCACGCGCTATGGCGGGTGTCATCGTCGTCACGACGAAGAAGGGGAAGCAAGGTCAAGCGAACTTCAACTACACGGGTGAGTTCACCAGCCGCCTCATCCCTTCCTACCGCGACTTCGACATCCTCAACTCACAGCAGCAGATGAGTATCTACCGCGAGCTGCGCGATAAAGGATGGCTGAACTTCGCCGAGGTCCTCAACGGCAGTGACTACGGGATCTATGGTAAGATGTACGAGCTGATCAACACGTACAATCCCAAGACCCGCACCTTCCTGCTCGACAATACGACGAAGGCAGAGAACGCTTACCTCCAGCAGGCTGAGCGACGCAATACAAACTGGTTCAAGGAGCTCTTCTCGCCCTCCATCATGCAGACCCACTCGGTGAGCATGAGCGGTGGTACGAGCAAGTCGAACTACTACGCCTCTGCCTCCGCCCTCATCGATCCAGGGTGGTACAAGCAGAGTCAGGTCAAGCGATACACCGCTAACCTCAACGTCACGCATCACCTCCTGAAGAGCCTCTCACTGAATGTCATCGGGGGTGCCTCCTATCGTAACCAGCGTGCGCCTGGTACGCTCGGTCAAGATGTAGACGTCGTAGGTGGTGAGGTCAAGCGCGACTTCGACATCAACCCCTATTCCTACGCTACGAATACCTCGCGTGTCCTCGACCCACGAGAGTACTATACGGCGAACTACGCTCCATTCAATATCTTCAACGAGCTGGAGAATAACTACATCGACCTGGATGTACTCGATGCAAAGTTCCAAGCTGAGCTGCGCTTCAAGCCCATCCGTGGTCTGGAGCTGACCCTCCTCGGGGCCTTCAAGCATACGGCTGCCTCACAGCAGCACAATGTGCGTGACAACTCGAACCAAGCACTGGCCTACCGCGCCATGCCAAACAGCGTCATCAGAGAGTCCAACAAGTACCTCTACCGTGACCCAGATCATCCCTACGATCTCCCCAGCACCGTCCTGCCCAATGGTGGCTTCATGCACAAGGGTGAGAACCGCATGAGCAACTACGACTTCCGTGCTACGGCAAACTATAACCGCACCTTCGGAGTCCACACGCTCAATCTCTTCGGTGGTCTTGAGACGACCAATATCCAGCGTAACCGCACCGCCTTCACGGGCTGGGGCCTGCAGTATGCCGCTGGAGAGACGCCCTTCTACCCCTACCAGTACTTCAAGAAGCAGGTAGAGGACGGCAATAGCTACTACAACCTCAACAACACGAACTATCGTACGGTAGCCTTCTACAGCAATGCGACCTACTCCTATAAGGGGCGCTACGTCGTCAACGGTACCTACCGCTACGAAGGCTCGAATCAACTCGGGCGCAGCAGCAATGCTCGCTGGATGTCTACGTGGAACGTCTCGGGCGCATGGAATATGCACGAGGAAGACTTCTTCCAGAAGCTCAAGCCTCTGAGCCACCTCACACTCCGTCTCTCCTATAGCCTTACGGGGACGCCTCCAGATCCCTCCTATAGCAGCTCGACGACTATCCTCAAGTCCTACATCCCCTTCCGCCTCTTCGCCGAAGACCAGGAGCCCGGTATCGGTATCGAGCAGCTGGGGAATGCGGACCTGACCTACGAAAAGAAGAACGAGCTCAACGCCGGCTTCGACGCAGGCCTCTTCGGTGATCGCCTCAGCCTCTCCTTCGATGCCTACACCCGTCGTAACTTCGATGAAATGGGCCCCATGATCACGCAGGGTATCGGTGGTACGATCATCCGTCCTGCCAACGTCGCAGAGATGATGTCCAGTGGTCTTGAGCTCAGCATCACCTCGCAGAACATCAAGACGAAGGACTTCAACTGGACGACGAGCTTCATCTACTCCTACACGCACTCGGAGATCACCAAGCTCTACAACCAGGGGCGTATGATCGACCTTGTCAGTGGGAACGGCTTCGCTAAGAAGGGCTACCCCGCACGTGCCCTCTTCTCTATCCCCTTCGTCGGCCTCAATAACCAAGGTCTCCCCCAGCTCATCAACGAGAAGGGTGAGGTCACGACCGACAACATCAACTTCCAGGAGCGTAACCACACCGAGTACCTCAAGTACGAAGGTCCTACCGACCCCACCCACACGGGCTCACTCGGCAATACACTCTCCTACAAGGGCCTCCACCTCAATGTATTCCTCACCTATGCCTTCGGCAATGTCGTCCGACTTGATCCGAAGTTCAAGGCTTACTATGGGGATATGGCCTCGATGACGCACGCCTTCATCAACCGCTGGCAGGCTGCTGGCGAGGAGGATCGTACGGACATCCCCACCATCCTGAGCCGTCGTCAGTACGCTACCAACAATAATCTGCGCTACGCCTACAACGGCTACAACTACTCTACGGCACGTATCGCTAAGGGCGACTTCATCCGCCTCAAGGAGATCTCCCTCGCCTATGACCTGCCCACAAGTCTGATCAAGCGTACGCCTCTGCGTAGCGCTTCGGTCAAGGTACAGGCTACGAACCTCTTCCTCCTGTATGCAGACAAGAAGCTCAACGGCCAAGACCCAGAGTTCTTCAACATCGGTGGGGTAGCTTCGCCTACGCCCCGACAGTTCACTCTCACCCTGAAGCTTGGACTCTAACGCATCGACACCAATGAAGAAGAAACATATCATCACCTCAGTCCTCTCGCTGGCACTGCTCTTCTCGAGCTGCGGTAAGTACCTCGACAAGTACCCCGACAACCGTATGGAGCTGCACAGCCCAGAGGATGCGGCGAAGTTCCTCGTATCGGCTTATCCCGATGCCCACGCAGCCTACCTGTTGGAGATGTACTCCGACAATAGCGACGAGCATGACTACACCTCGTGGAGCGCTATCAGCCCCTTCCAGGAGCAGGCCTATCGCTGGAGCGATATCTCCGAGATCCGCGAGCAGGAGACCCCTCAGCAGCTCTGGGATGCACACTATACCGCGATCACCGTCTGCAATGAGGTGCTCAAGCACGTCGCTGGCGCAAGCAATAAGGATGCCTACACCAGTCAGGTTGCCGAAGCCAAGCTATGCCGCGCCTACTCGATGTTCCAGCTGGCAAATGTCTTCTGCCAAGCCTATGCTCCCGAGACGGCAGCCTCCGACTATGGTCTGCCTTATCCTACCGAGCCTGAGGAGCACCCTGGGCGTACCCTCCATCACCGAGGCACGCTCGAAGCGCTCTACAAGCACATCGAGCAAGACCTCACCGAGGGCCTGCGGGATATCAATTCAGCAAACTACGGTAAGCCGAAGTACCACTTCACTGCACAGGCTGCTCATGCCTTCGCTGCACGCTTCTACCTCTATGCCCGTCAGTATGCCAAGGCTATTGAGCACGCTGATGCCGCTCTGGGATCGAACCCACGCACCGACCTACGTGACTGGGCTTCGTGGAGTAAGCAGGGGCTCTCGGGCAATGTACAGCCTAACGCCTATATCCAGTCTTCTGTCAAGGCGAATATCCTCCTGCAGACGGTAGCTACCGAATGGGGCGGCGTCAGCATCCCCATCCTGCGTGGTAGTAAGTATGCCCACGGTGCACTTATCTCCACTACCGAGACCCTCCAGGCCGATGGTCCATGGGGTGCCAGTGGCGATGTGATGAACTACGTCGTGGTGAATAACAACGGGGTATCTAAGTACGCCCTCCACAAGCTCCCCTACACGCCGAAGTACATCGACCGTGTAGCAGGTATCGGTATCCCCTACTCGACCTACGCTACCTTCACCACTGATGAGACACTCATGGTGCGTGCCGAGGCGAAGGCCCTTCTGCAGCGCTATGACGAGGCTCTCGCTGACCTCAACATCGAGCTCAGCGCCTTCACGAAGCGCAGTGTACAGCTGACCCTTCAGCAGATCAAGGACTTCTACCAAGGCATCAAGTACTATACGCCCGAGAAGCCTACTCCTAAGAAGGAGCTTCACACGACACCCGCCCTTGAGACGGAGACTCAGGAGCCTCTCCTGCAGGCCATCCTCCAGCTCCGCCGCCTCATCACCATCCACGAAGGTCTCCGCATGCAGGACGTCAAGCGCTACGGCATCACGATCTACCGCCGTCGTGTGAACGTCAGCAATGCTGTCGAGGCTGTGACGGACAAGATGGAGGCACGCGACCCACGTCTGGCCGTCCAGCTTCCTCAGGACGTCATCTCTGCACAGCTCGAGGCTAATCCCCGAGCTTCCCAACATTAACATAGCGACGAAGGACCTATGAACTACATATATCAAGGACTCATCGGGCTACTCCTCACCGTAGGTATCATCGCCTGCTCCGATGACCAGCCGAAGGATCCCACGATCTTCCCCACAACCTCGGAGACACTCAATGACTTCGAGCAGTGGCTGGACGTGAACTACCGCAGTCCATACAATATCCGCTTCAAGTACAAGCTCGAGGACTCCGAGACAGACCTCAGCTATCACTTCATCCCCGCCGACTCGGCTAAGACAGCCAAGCTCGCGATTATCACGAAGTACCTCTGGTTCGATGCCTATGCCGAAGTCCTCGGGCCTGAGTTTATGAAGCTCAACGCCCCACGTATCCTCGTAGCTATCGGTACGCCGGGCTACACCCGCCAGCGCACCGAGGTCGTCGGTAGTGCCGATGGTGGCTACAAGGTCATCTTAGGGAAGGTCAATTCGCTCACCGACCAAGCTCTGGCCGACTACGAGACGATGACGACCTACTACTTCCACACGATGCATCACGAGTTCACCCACATTCTCAATCAGAAGAAGCCTTACAGCACGGACTTTGCTCTCATCACGAAGTCGGGCTATGTCAGTGGTGACTGGTTCAACCAGTCCGAGCGTGCTGCCAATCGTGCTGGCTTCGTATCGCCCTACGCGATGCAGAATGATGCAGAGGACTTCGCAGAGATGCTCTCCTACTACGTCACCTACACGCCCCAGCAGTGGCAGCAGATCCTCAACAATGCAGGCTCTGCTGGTGCCGCACTCATCCAGCGCAAGCTCCAGCGTGTCAAGGACTATACCCGTGACTCGTGGAAGCTTGACCTCGATGACCTACGTGACGTCGTCCTGCGCCGTGGTGGCCAGATCGCTACATTAGACCTAACTAAGCTCAACTAATCATGCGTCCTACCTATATATATATCCTCTTGGGGCTGCTGAGCTTCATGCTCCCCTCCTGCCTCAAGGACAATAAGGAGATCTTCGACAAGCCTGCGGCAGCTCGCATCGACGCCCTCATCGCTGAGGAGAAAGCCCTTCTCGAAGCTGCGCCCAAGGGCTGGCGTATGGAGTACTATGCTGGCCGAGACTACTCGGGTCCTGGCTTCACGCTCCTGATGAAGTTCGAGAACGGTCACGTGACAATGGCTGGTGACAACGTAGATCCCGAGCTACGGGCTACCAGCGAGTACTCGATCGTCCGCGACCAAGGCCCTGTGCTGACCTTCCCCACCTATAATGAGGTGATTCACTCACTGGCCTCCGCATCACTCGGTTACCCCGAGGGGATCCAGGGAGACTATGAGTTCGCTATCCTCTCAGCCACCGCTGATACAGTACGTCTCCTCGGTAAGAAGTGGGGCAATGAGATGCGCCTCGTCCGCATCCCCGATGACAGCAGCATCGAGGAGCAGATCCTCGGTATCCTCAATGTCCGCGAAGGGATGACAGCAAGCACCTTCGACTTCTCTCTCGGGAGCAAGGAGCTGGCGCAGGGTGAGATCCGTCGAGACGCCCGTCGCCTCTCGGTCAAGATCGGTGAGCGTAGCTTCGACACGCCATTCAACTTCACCGCTAAGGGCATCACGCTACAGAGCCCCATCGTAGTCGAAGGCAAGAGCTACAGCACCTTCACCTGGGATGGCGAAGCCCAGCAGTTCACCTCGGGTGACCTCGTCGCGAAGCTCTTCCTCCCCAAGAGCTATAAGCCTATCGACTTCTGGTACGGCACGTGGACGCTCCGACACAACCCCGTCCGTGGCTGGCGTAAGCCTACGACCCTCACCCTCTCAGCTGGTGAGCGAGCCAATACCCTCTCGGCCGTCCTCACCTTCTACGGAGTCAGCTACAAGATGGTCCTCCCCTACGATGCTACTGCGGGTACGATCAGCTTCCAGGGACAGGCTCTGCACGACCCGACGAATAGATATGCTGGTGGTATCATCCTCGTACCTGCATCGCTGGCTGATGGACGCAAGCTCCTCGCCGCTGAGCTCCATAGCATCACCTTCGCTTGGGATGAAGATCTCCAGCAAGCCGTCGCTAAGGGTACCGAGCTCGCCGATGGTAAGGTCGACTCCTTCTATGGTATCGCCTACGGTGAAGACCTCAATACTCCGCTCGTTGATAGTAAGGGCAACCTCGTCATGCCGATCGCTATCGAGAATATCCAGTACATCAAGAAGCAGCCTTAGTGCCAGCCTCGTATGTACCTCTCTCAATTCAGATGATTACAATACTCATGAAGAGAATAAGCTTAATCCTCCTCGCTGCTCTCGGACTGCTGAGCCTTGGTAGCTCGTGTAAGAAGCAGCAGGATGTACCTCGACTGAGCCAGGTGGACTTCTCCGTACTGGAGGCTAAGACCTACCTACCCGTAGAGTCCTCTACGGCGACCGTACGTCTAGACAAGGCTCCTGCGAAGGCCTACAGCTCCGCCTCTTGGCTTCAGGTAGCTCAGGAAGGTGCGACGATCCGTCTTACCGCGACTGACAATATCAATCCCCAGTCACGCAACGCCTCGCTGGTCCTCAAGGATAGTAAGGGTGACTCCATCGCGATCAACATCATGCAGGCCGGCATCATCTTCGGTCTGCCGAAGGAGCAAGCGATGATCGGGGGAGATGCTGCCATTGACAAGACGATCAAGGCACCCTCGAATATCACCGTCACCTACACCACCTCAGCCGACTGGATCCAGCTGGAGCCCAAGGATCAGCAGCTTCGTGTCATCGTCGCAGAGAACACCACGGGCCGTCCCCGCACGGGCTGGATCATCGCCAAGGGGGTTGGTCTCGTTGACTCACTTCAGGTCACACAGGTCGATCTCGCTGACATCGTAGGGCAATACACTCAGCACTCTATGACGCTGGATGCCGCTACGGGGACGATGGTTCCCCTAAGCTCCGACGTGGAGATCAAGAAGGTCAGCGACACGCAGGCACAGTTCATCATCGACGGCACCTACACATGGGAGGCTGCATTCACGCCTGGTCAAGGCCTGGAGCTCCTCAACGGGAAGGTGGTGAAGACGGCGACAGACCCAGCCAGCGGCAAGAACATCTACATCATGAGCGTCCTCGCTGCCGATGACTTCACTGCTGAGCACAAGACCTATATCATCGGGACACGTGAGCCCGTACTGATCTCCGTCAACCATGACGGCAAGCTCATCTTCAAGGAGAAGAGCAAGATCTCCTCGGAGCAGTACTGGGCTTCCTACGGCTTCGTCCGCTCAAGCTCACGCCAGATCACCCAAGGTACGTTCATCGGCATCGAGAAGTTCTTCATCCAGCCTAAGCTCGAGGCCAAGTAACCCTCCTCCGTCCTTCGGACGAATCCACTAAGCATCAGCCCCTCGCTCGTAGCATCTGCTATGGGCGAGGGGCTTGCCTTTTCACTCCTACACACAGAGAGCTTGAGTTTATACAAGTTAAAGCAATCTCCCCACACAGCTATGATGAAAGATGCAGCTATAAAATCATACTCGCCCATATATAGAAAGTAAAAAGTAAGGCCAACCTCTCACATTTGAGAGGTTGGCCTTACTTTTAATATAAATTGTCGAGCCTTCCCGCTTCAGTGCTTAAGGGGTAAGACACGATCCTTACACCAGCGAAGAATCATCTTTGTCTTCTCCTTGGAAGAAGCAAGTCTCGCTAAGGATAAGAAGTGGGAGAGCTTAAGCATAGGGACATAGCGAATCACCTGATTATAGTAGTCGTAGATGCACTTCTCATGCCAATCAAGCGAAGTCAACTTATTGGCATAATAGACCTCATACTTATTCTGGGGAACGGGGATAGGATAACGCTCCATCCACTCGTAGAAGAGAGTAATGGCCCCCATCTTAGGTTCAAGCTGGGCCATAGAACCTGACAGATGAATCGTCGAGTGGCGGAAAGCAAACAGAGGCTGATCTACACACGCAACCCCGTTGGCTGCCATCTCGATAGTGGTAGCGATATCAGAACCTAATGCCCTTGGGAAATCAACAAATCCCTTCTCTCTCAAGACAGAAGTCTTGAAAGCAAAGTTTCCCATACAGATAAAGACTTCTCCAGAACGATAGGCATAGATATACTCAAGCTGAGAGATCAGACCTTTTGTATAAAATGACTCAAGCCCTACAAGTGCCCCTACCTCATCAATCTCCTCTACCCTCGTACGGATCAAGTCTACAGAAGGATGCTGCATTGCTAGCTTCATACACTCCTCGGCAAAGGTCGGAGCATAAAGGTCATCGTCTGCAGCCATAACGAGGTATTCACCTCGTACGAACCCTAGACAGTGTTCCCACTGCCGAGTCAAGTGCTTCCCTCCGATATTCTGCTCGTTGCGATAGTAGCGCACTCGAGGATCCGTGTACTGAGCCATAACAGAGTCAAGATCATGAGGAGAACAATCGTTTACGACGATCAACTCGATGGCTGGATATGTCTGAGCGAGGATACTATCTACTGCCTGCGCAAGCCATTCCGCTTTGTAGGCGGGCATAACGAAAGATATAAGCGGCTGAGTCTGCATAATATTGCAAGGATGATAGAGGAAGAATTAGCGCCCCTGATACATTTGCTCGTAGTAGGTCTCGTAGGCTCCAGAGGTAATATTGTCAAGCCACTCTTGATTCTCCAGATACCAACGTACTGTCAGCTCGACACCTTCCTCGAACTGGAGGCTGGGCTCCCACCCTAATTCCTTATGTAGCTTGGTGGAGTCAATCGCATAGCGAAGGTCATGCCCTGCTCTGTCCGTCACATAGGAGATCAGAGGGAGGGAGTGGCCTTCAGGATTGCCCAAGAGTCGATCTACCGTAGAGATAAGCACCTTGATCAGGTCGATATTCTTCCACTCGTTGAAGCCTCCGATATTGTAGGTCTCGGCAGTGCGTCCCTTATGGAAGATCAAGTCGATAGCACGTGCGTGGTCGACGACATAGAGCCAGTCACGCACATTCTCGCCCTTTCCATAGACGGGCAGAGGCTTACCATGACGGATATTGTTGATGAAGAGGGGGATCAGCTTCTCTGGGAACTGATAGGGACCATAGTTATTCGAGCAGTTGGTCACCAGTGTCGGCATCCCATAGGTATCGTGGTACGCACGGACAAAGTGGTCGCTGGAAGCCTTACTCGCTGAGTAAGGGCTATGTGGATCATACTTGTAGTCCTCAGTGAAGAGGGCCCCATCAAACGCTAACGTCCCGTAGACTTCATCGGTAGAGATATGATAGAAGCGCTTCCCGTCATACTTCTCCGGGCGAGCTTCCCAAACTTCACGAGCAGCCTGCAGGAGAGAGAGCGTCCCCAAGACATTGGTCTTAGCAAAGGTGAAAGGATCACGGATACTGCGGTCCACATGGCTCTCTGCTGCTAGGTGAATGATCCCATCCACCTCGTACTCCTTCAGGATTTCTCTTATACGCTCATATTCACAAATATCCTCACGTACGAAGAGGTAATTCGGAGCTTGCTCGATATCCTTGAGATTAGCCAGATTACCCGCATAAGTTAGCTTATCCAAGTTGATGATGCGGTAGTCTGGATACTTATTCACCATCAGACGAACGACATGCGAGCCGATAAATCCAGCTCCACCTGTGATCAGTAGGGTGCGCTTGTATTGCATAGCGTAATTGATATTTTTGATTTCTAGTAAAGTAAGTCTTGTATATCAAAGAGGTGCTCAGCCTCCTTGAGTCTAGGGTGTAGCTTATCCTTCTCGGAGAGGTTCACCCGATCGGTTGGTATGCGCCAGTCAATCGCCAGATCTGGGTCATCCCATGCTATTGCACCCTCACACTGGGGAGCATAATAGTTGTCACACTTGTACTGAAAGACTACTTCGGGGGAGAGTACGCTGAAGCCATGAGCAAAGCCTCGTGGGATGAAGAGCTGACGATGATTATCCTCGCTTAGCTCCACAGCCACATGTTGTCCGAAGGTCTTTGACCCCCGGCGTATATCGACTGCCACATCAAGGACAGAGCCACGCACGACGCGTACTAGTTTGCTCTGAGCATAGGGAGGAAGCTGAAAGTGCAGTCCACGGATCACTCCGTAGCGCGAATAACTTTCATTGTCTTGTACGAAGTCTGTTGCACAGACGTGCTCCTTGAAGGAGGCTGCACTGAAGGACTCAAAGAAATAGCCACGATCGTCTCCGAAGACCCGAGGCTCTAGGATCACAACTCCCTCAATCGAGGTCGGTACGATGTTCATGATCTCGCTGTATCTATTTGGTGGATATACGAACTAGCGCTTATTCTTCAGAAGCGAGAGGAGATACTGTCCATACTGATTTTTGCTCAGAAACTCTCCAATCTCTTGGAGCTTCTCCTTAGTGATCCAGCCTTGATGGAAGCCAATTTCTTCGAGACAAGCGATCTTGAGACCTTGACGCTTCTCAAGGGTCTCGACGAATGTGGAAGCTTCAGAGAGGGAATCATGGGTACCCGTATCCAGCCAAGCAAAGCCCCGGCCGAGCGTCTGCACCTTTAGAGCATCTTTCTTCAAGAAGGCCTCATTGACAGATGTGATTTCCAGCTCACCTCGAGCAGAGGGCTTAACTCCCTTAGCTACTTGAACTACCTCATTCGGGTAGAAGTAAAGACCGACGACAGCATAGTTACTCTTTGGATGCTCCGGCTTTTCCTCGATCGAGAGGCAATTTCCTTCGTCATCGAACTCTGCTACGCCATAGCGTTCTGGATCATTAACCCAATAGCCAAAGATGGTCGCCCAGCCCTTCTCTGCATCTGCTACGGCTTGAGTGAGCATCTGGCTGAAAGACATACCATAGAAGATATTATCCCCTAGAACTAGACATACAGAATCATTCCCAATAAACTCTTCGCCGATGAGGAAGGCTTGTGCCAGCCCGTCGGGCGAAGGCTGCTCGGCATAACTAAATGAGACTCCATAGTCACTCCCATCCCCCAACAGACGACGGAATCCTGGCAGATCCTGTGGTGTCGAGATAATCAAGATCTCACGTATCCCAGCCAGCATAAGTACTGAAATGGGATAGTAGATCATAGGTTTATCGTAGATAGGGAGAAGCTGCTTGCTCACCCCCTTGGTAATGGGATAGAGGCGTGTACCTGTACCGCCTGCCAGTATGATTCCTTTCATATTTGCTGCTTAATTTTTTCAAGGGAAGGTTCCTTGCTAAGAACAGAATCAACGACGATCAACGCTCCTCGTATACATTCTTTTCACAAAGATAGAATATTCCTTCCATCACACAGTTTCCTGAGGGTAGCTCACCAAGAGCCACCAATATAGCCAACTAAAAAACAACACATTGATACATCATCTATCTCCCAACAGATCTCAGAGGAATCCCTTACTTACTAGTATCATAGAGAACAACGCTACCATTTAATAAAGCTCCCCAAGTTAAGAGCAAGAGATAGCAACAAGTAGTTTAACGAGAGTAAAGTACTTGTATCTAAAGGGATAAGATTGAATCCTAAATATTGCAAATAGTATTCTGTGATGTACCATTAGCATACTAAATGGATGCACCTAATTAACTCGCCCTATCTTGAGCATGTTCGTTATCTTTGCCGATGCTTCGCACAAGTGAAGCAGGATCAAGCCACATGACGAATAACCTCCCCGATACTCCGATTGACGTAGTCATCATAGGTGCTGGCCTGACGGGCCTCACCGCAGCCTTCCATCTGAAGGAGGCTGGACTCAGCTTACACCTCGTTGAGCAACGTGATCGGCCTGGGGGCGTCATCGAGAGCCACAGCGAAGGGGGCTTCATCTATGAGTCGGGACCTACGACGGGCATCATCAGTCATGCTGCCGTCCCTCGCCTCTTTGCCGCCTTCCCAGATCTCATGTGCACCGCTTCAACCGAGGCCAATCGCCGCCTCATCCTCAAGAGCATGGGGAAGCACACAGGCGAAGGACAGACCTTCCTCCCCCTACCCTCCTCACCGCTCTCTGGGCTGAAGACACCACTCTTCTCGATGCGTGATAAGCTGGGCATCCTCCTCGAGCCCTTCCGTGCCCGTGGTCGGAAGGAGAACGAGTCGATCGCAGAGCTGGTCGTGCGCCGACTCGGGAAGAGCTTCCTCGACTACGCTGTCGATCCCTTCATCGGAGGCATCTACGCAGGCGACCCGCACCGTCTCGTGACGCGCTACGCCCTACCCAAGCTCTACGCCCTCGAGGAGCAACATGGGAGCTTCATCCGTGGGGCTATCGCCAAGGCACGAGCACCGAAGGATGCGGAGGCTCAGAGTGTGACGAAGCAAATCTTCTCCACCTCGGGTGGGCTATCCCAGCTCACACACGCACTTGCAAATCATATCGGGAGCGAGCACTTCTCCTACACTGCCGAAGGCTGTCGTATCACACGCACCGCAGAGGGGCTCTACGAAGTGCAGTTCACGGCGGAGGGCACCACACATACGCTCCGAGCTCACCACGTCATCACGACGACACCTGCCCCCACTCTTCCCAACCTACTCCCCTTCCTCTCCACAGAAGACCTCGCTCCGATCACAGCCCTTCGCTATGCGCCTATCGTACAAGTGGCGTGGGGCATGCGTAAGACGAAGCTCCCCCACTTCCATGCCTTCGGTGGTCTGGTCCCCTCGCACGAAGATGGCGAACTCTTAGGTATCCTTCATCCATCGGCATGCTTCGAAGAGCGCGCACCTAAGGGCGGTACACTCCTCTCAATCTTCCTCGGAGGGATGCGAGCCCCAGAAGTCATTGATTACTCGGACGAAGCCATCGAGGCCCTCGTCCGTGAGCGCCTGCAGCGCCTACTCGGGATTACGAGCGAGCCCGACCTACTGCACATCTTCCGCCACCGCTTGGCTATCCCCCAATACGAAGCCTCCTCAGGAGCACGCTTCGAGCGAATCGCGCAACTCGAAGAGCGCTATCCAGGCCTCCACTTAGCTGGGGCGATCCGTGACGGCATCGGCATCCCCGACCGCATCAAGCAGGGCGAGGCCTTAGCTCGTCTCATCAGCAAGCAGCATGGCGCCGAATAAAAGCACCTACCCCGAGCGCACGAAGAAGATCCTACGTGTGACGCTCCTCGGCAGTGCTTCCAACGCCCTCCTCGTACTACTGAAGCTCTTCGTCGGGATCGTAGGGCATAGTAGCGCGATGATAGCAGAGGCGATCAACTCAATCTCTGACTTCCTCACCGACATCATTGCCCTCATCTTCATCCGTATCTCGGGCAAGCCTCAGGATAAGGATCATCACTACGGGCACGGGAAGTTCGAGACGCTCGCCTCGGTCGTCATGGCAGTCGTCATGATCAGCGTCGGCGTCCTCCTCCTCTACAATAGCATCATCTCGATCATTGGCCTTGGGATGGGTACGCTCCAGCTGCCCCGTCCCAGCCGTATGACACTCATCGTCGCCTTCGTCTCCCTTCTGATCAAGCTCTTCCTCTACCGCTATACCTACCAGTGGGCAGGGCTGCTCAAGAGCTCGGCACTCAAGGCCAAGGCCCTCGACCACCGCAGTGATACGCTGGCACTCATCGCCGTACTCATCGGTATCGCTGGAGCTATCTTCCTCGATGAGCGCTGGCTCTTCCTCGAGCCACTGGCTGCAGGCGTCGTGAGCCTCTTCATCATCCACATGGGCTGGAGCGTCCTTCGCCCGGCCTTCAATGAGCTGACAGAGGAATGTCTGAGCCCTGAGATCGAAGGAGAGATCACCGAGATCGTCCTCTCGACGCACCGTGTCGAGGGCATCCATCGCATGCGCACTCGTAGCATCGGCGGGAGCTACGCTATCGAGATCGACCTCCTCGTCGATGGGCGCATGAGTGTAGCCGAGGGGCACGATATCACCCTCATCATCGAGCGTGAGCTACGCGCCCGCTATGGGACGACGACCCACATCGCTATTCATATCGAGCCCAGCTCCCACGGACATTACTAACATCCCTTACCCCACGATAAGCCAATGAAGATCGAAGCAATGAAGATCACCCTGCACGAAATGCGCTTCTACGCCTACCACGGCGTCTTCCCACAGGAGCAGCGTGTCGGCAATCAGTTCGTCGTCGAGCTCACTTTCTGGGCTGGCGTCGCAGGAAGCGTCCGCAGTGACGAACTGGAGGAGACCATCAGCTATGCCGACGTCTACGAGGTCGTCAAGGCCGAGATGGCTATCCCCTCGCGCCTCTTGGAGCATGTCGTCGGCCGTATCAGTGAGCGCCTCTTCGCTACCTTCCCCCGCATGCAGCGCCTCGTACTCACCCTCAGCAAGTGCAATCCGCCCTTCCCTGGCGAGGTACAGTCCGCAGCCTTCACCCTTGAAGCCAGCCGCGACTAAGCCGCCACGACTCGGATGCCTGAATACAAAACACGGGA
>NZ_ALKJ01000032.1:0-9328 GCF_000292995.1 Porphyromonas sp. oral taxon 279 str. F0450
CGTAACAAGGTAGCCGTACCGGAAGGTGCGGCTGGAACACCTCCTTTCTGGAGTTCTGAAAATGGGCTTTAGTATAGTTAGTGTAGTATGTACGTAAGAGATGAGTTAGGTGATTTTTCTGAATGTGCGTACTCGCTTCTGCTGTCATATCGATCTTCTCACCCATAGGGCGGTAGTAGCTTAGCTATTACCGCCCTTCTTTTTTTGTGATGGGGGAGAAGACTCTCTCTCCTCCCCCCATCTGATTCGGCAACGAGCTGATCAGCTGGTCACCGGCTCGTGTTATTTTATACCCGTACTGGGTGCTATGAAAATCTTTATCTTTGTCTGCATCAATTAAATGTTATTGCTATGGAAATATCAGAGTTCGTTTCAAAGTTTCAGACTCATCCCGTGCTCTTTCTGGGGGCTGGTATATCTAAACGATACTGTGAGAGAGCCTACTCTTGGGATGATTTGCTAGAGACAATAGCTTTAGAGCTCTCTGGAGATGACCGCTTGTATTTGGAATTCAAGAATCATGCTAAGGAGTTGAGTGAGGGATGTATCTTTCCCAAACTTGCCTCCCTTTTGTCGACTGAAATAGACAATAAGCTAAAAGTTCGTGTTGGTCCGGGAAGCATGCTCAGTGACCTTGAGAAGAATATAAATGCTGAGTTCTTTGCGGCTGTAAGATTAGATCAGAAGGCCTCTCGTCTAAAGATATGGGTGAAAATTCTTCTTTCTCCCCTAGAAGTGCGTGCGGAGAAAGAGGATGAAATCACGCTGTTTCAAGAGGCGTGCAAGAATGTTGCTTCTATTGTCACAACCAACTATGACACCTTTATAGAGGAGAAGCTGAAGTTTTCCCCTCTAATTGGTAATGATATTCTTTTAAGTAATCCTTATCAGTCCGTCTATAAGATTCATGGTTGTTTGACCAATCCCTCAAGCATTATTCTGACGGATGAAGATTATAAGCAGTTTGATAATCGCTATGAGTTAATTCAGGCCCAACTAATTTCCCTCTTTATTCATAACCCAATAATTTTCATGGGCTATGGGATTCAAGATGAGAATATACAGAAGTTGCTTTCCAGAATCTTCTCATACGTGACACCAGAATCTGAGCTCGGGAAAAGAGTTGCTGATAATTTTCTCTGCGTTCAGTTTGAAGAAGGATCAGAGAATACAGAAGTTGTAAGGGAAGTCTTTCATATACAGCAGGCTGGTGCGCAGATTGATATTTCACTTAATGTTTTGAAGACGGATGATTTTGCTTCTCTCTATAAGGCATTAGCGAAATTGCAGCTTCCTGTAGAGGCTATACATCTTAAGAGAGTGGAGCATGCTTTTCTTCGGATTAAATTGGGGGGAGAGATTGCTGTTAAGTTAGTGGGAGACTTAGAGAATGTGGATAATCGAGAATTAGTTTTGGCAATAGGACCGAGAGACCGAATAGATGTCTCCTTAGATAAGATCTACCGAGCAACAGAAGCCATTCAAAGCTATTTTGAGATAACGGAGGAGTTCAAATCTGGAATGGTTATTCTTACTGATGATGTGAACAAGAAAATGTGTTTTCCAGCAAAGGGTATGGCTTATGTCTTCCCAGAGATGGAGCGTAAAGATGAATTATGTAAACAGCAGAATCAACTATTAAACAAAGAGTTTAATCGAATTCAAACAATCTCAGGATGTCGCTCAGCTCATACCAACGTTGATGATATTCTTCGAGATGAACGAATAGTCGCCTCCAACAAAGTTAAGGCGATATTTTATCAGGTTTACAAGGAGGAAATAGCTCTTGATGATGTCCGCGCTTACTTGTACAATAGACTGCAAGATAGTACAGCGAGTGTTCCAACCGATATTCGAAAGTTACTTTGTCTATATGATGTAAGGAAATACTCGGAGGAAGAATCCAGTCGTGAATCATTATAAGTGCCTTTAATTAGGTAGGTTTGTACTCAGCCCGATACCTATACTCTATAGGAACTCGTGGAGTTTCTCTAGCATCTAAGACAGAGGAGGGGTTGTTAGGGGCTGCTCTTCTTGGCTGGGTTATCCTTGAGGGCTATTAATTACCCTTCTTCGGCCCCGCTGTGAAGAGTTTTTTTCCCGTGCTGTCGGCCTCTGTGGACTGCCCGTTCTTTGGAGCTCTTCTTCGCTTGAGTTTGACTGTGTAGCATACAGCAGAGTGCGGAGGTGGATGATCTTCTTCCGAGGTCTTCGTAGAGCACTATAAAACTCTTTAATTTTATATGATTAAAGAGAATTAGGGCATTCAATGCCTTCTCCTCATGCTGTCGGGGGAGGGTGAGTGTTTCAGACGGATTGTGATGGAAGGCCTGTCCGGGTAAGCGACGAGGCTCGCTGAGCTAAGTCTTCGTACCTTTGCGCTGTAAATACATTATAGATATGACCAAAGACCAATCCTTACGCCGTGAAGGCGAGCACCTCTTGAGCGAAATCAAGAGCCTCGGTGAGGAACTCCTCGCCGAGAGCAATGAGCCCGCCCTCCTCTCCGCTATATATACGCGCCGCTCCATCCGTAAGTTCGTCGATACCCCGCTGACGGGCGACGAAGTGCAGGTCCTCCTCGAGGCGGGGCTGCGTGCGCCTTCGTCGAAGAACAAGCACACGACGCAGTTCATCCTCGTCGAAGATCGTGAGACGCTCGATCGCCTCAGTCGTATGCGCGAGAGTGGGGCGCTCTTCCTCCAGCAGGTGCCCTTAGGTATCGTCGTGCTGGGCTCGCCGATGGAGTGTGAGCGCTGGATCGCTGATGCTTCGCTGGCAGCGGGCTATATCCAGCTGCAGGCAGAGGCTCTTGGCCTCGGTTCGTGCTGGGCAGACGCCTACGGATGCTACACGGGCGCTGGGCAGGAGTCTGCCGAATACGTGCGCAATGTCCTCGATATCCCCTATCAGCTCGAGGTGCTCTGCATCCTCGCCATCGGGCATAAGGCGGGCGAAGCTGCGCCCCGCCCCACGGAGACGCTGAAGTGGGAGAAGATCCATATCGGTCGCTATCAGATGGCCGAAGAGCCGGCGGAAGAAGCCTAATGACGGCAGAGCGTATTGTCCTCCTGGGGGCAGGGCGCCTGGCGACGCACCTATCGCGTGCGCTGAAGGTCTATGCCCCTGAGCGCAGGATCATACAGATCTATAGCCCTGGAGGGCATTCGGCTCGACGGCTTGCCGAGAGCCTCGGAGGCGATGTGCAGGTGGCGAGCAGTGTGGACGAACTCGATCGCACGGCAGACTGCTACCTCTTCGCCGTCCCCGACACGGCTATTGCCGAGGTCGCTGAGAGCCTCTCTCTGCACGAGGTGGGTCGTGATGCCCTGTGGGTGCACGTCTCGGGAGCTACGCCACTGGAAGCACTCTCGCACTGTCATCGGGACGCTGCGGTGCTCTATCCGCTGCAGACCTTCTCCGAAGGGCGCGAGCTGGACTTCCGCAAGGTGCCCCTCTATCTCGAGGGGACAACCCCTGAAGCAAAGACAGCTGTGGAGGCACTTGGCCGTGAGCTGAGTGACGTCGTCGCCTGGGCTACGAGCGAGCAGCGTCAGGTGCTACATATCGCCGCCGTCGTCGCGTGCAACTTCTCCAACTACCTCATCGGCAGGGCCGAGAGCCTGCTCACATCGCAGGGGCTCCCGCCGAAAGCCATCCTTCCACTGCTGGATGAGATGAATGAGAAGCTGCATCATCTACCTGCCGTAGAGGCGCAGACGGGGCCCGCACAGCGCGGTGACAGGGAGACGATTCGCCGACATCAAGCGTTTCTTATAAGGAGTGGTGAGACAGAACTCGCCGCCCTCTATGACGAGTTGAGCACCGCCATTCAGCATATCTATGGAGCGATAAGTCGCTAATCAAATAAAATTTTTAATTTTGTCCCGCTAAAAACGGGAGGACACCCTTAGGGGAACTCTCCCAGCATATAGGAATATTGTCATGGGCGTCGTGAGACGGCCATCAGGTCTCTTAGGAATCATACCTTCTGGGTTACGGGAAGATTGCGTTTGGTGTTCGTAGTGTGGTAAGGTGTGATCACCGAGGGCCTATTTTAGGCGTGTGACTTTGAAAGCTTCGGCTCTCAGGTCACACGCTTTCTATTTTTAGTTGATTCGGATCTTTTGCTGAGGCGCCTCGCAGCACCTTCTATTATAGGGGCAAGGGAGGAAGCTCCGCAGGGTGGTTTGCGAACCAGTACTGGTCACTGATCGAACCAGTACTGGTCGATGATAGTAACCAGTACTGCTCGCGCGCGTGACCAGTACTGCTCACTCTCACGACCAGTACTACTTCATTTTGCCCTCCTCGAGAGCCTGCTCTGGATCGTAGGGTAGGAGGGGGGACTTCTCTCGACTGACGCGCGAGGTGTGGAGCCTCGGTGGCTATGCACGCATTCGGGGTGTTTTCACTATCTTTGACCATGGTGTAGCCCGCCTACGAAGCGGATCTACTCCCCTTCGTACATTATATTATAGACAAGTAGAAACAATGGCAGAACAGGAAACTCCTCAGTTCAACATCGAGCTCCCCGAAGAAGTCGGTCAGGGTCAGTACGCTAACCTCGCAGTAGTCCTGCACTCGCAGAGCGAATTCATCTTGGACTTCGTCCGTCTGCTCCCTGGTCAGCAGTCGGCTCGCGTCCACAGCCGTCAGATCCTCACTCCCGACAACGCTAAGCGTCTGGTCCGCCTTCTGGAGCAGCACCTGGCTGGCTTCGAGCAGGAGTACGGCAAGATTGAGTTGCCCGAAGACGGCGCCATCGAGGTGAATGCAAACTAAATCTGTGGCCTCAGCTTGAGACTCGACGCGAGTCCCAAGCTAAGAACACACCTTGCTATCCTGACCCCACTGCCTCGTATGGGCGGCGGTCGGGATAGCTTTTTGATAAGAAGATCGTGATGGATAAGCCACTATTTGTGCTGGACTCCTCCCTGCCATATCTGGAAGGGCTGGTGGAGCAAGTCGCTGACGTGCGCCGCCTGCCCAACCGTGACTTCACGCCCGAGACGATCCGTGGCGCCCGTGCCCTGCTCATTCGCAGTGTGGTGCACGCCGGCCGTGAGCTCCTCGAGGGAAGCGGTGTCGAGATCGTCGCCACGGCTACCGCGGGCTTTGATCATATCGATGCCGACTACTGCGCTGCCGCGGGTATCCACTGGGAGAGTGCTCCTGGGTGCAATGCCGGGGGCGTCGTGCAGTATGTCCTCTCTTCGCTCGTGCGCTGGTCGCTGGAGCGAGGCGTCTCGCTGGAGGGGAAGACTATCGGTATCGTCGGGGTAGGGAATGTCGGGGGGCGCCTGGCCAAGCGTGTCGGTGCACTCGGCCTTCGTCCACTGCTCTGTGACCCACCTCGTGCTGAGCGTGAGGGCACAGAGGGCTTCGTCTCGCTCGAGACGATCCAGCGTGAGAGCGATATCATCACACTTCATGTACCACTGACGCGTGCGGGGCAGTATGCCACCGAGGGGATGGTCGATGAGGCCTTCCTCCAGGGCTGTGCGCGTCGTCCGCTCCTCATCAATGCTTGTCGTGGCCCCGTCTCCCCGAGTGCTGCGCTGCTGAAGGGGCTGGAGCTTCGCCAGATCTCCGACCTCATCATCGACTGCTGGGAGGGTGAGCCCGTCATCAATAAGACCCTCCTTGAGCGCAGCTTCATCGCCACACCACATATCGCTGGCTGGACGGCTGACGGCAAGTGGCGTGGCTCGCAGATGGCACTCGAAGCCGTATGCCGTGCCCTCGACCTGCCTCTCCCCGAAGGGTTGTGGGACGAAGGCGTACTATATACGCCCGATGCTCCCTGCATCGACCTCAGCACCTTCCCCGAGGAAGAGCGCATCCTGCGCACCCAGCTCCATACTTGTGACCTCAAGGCTACGACCCAGACACTGAAGTCCGCTCCCGAGGACTTCGAGCAGGTACGTCGTGCCTACCGCTTCCCCCGTGAAGCCTCTGCCTACACCGTCGTAGGCGCTTACCCCGAGGAGAAACCCCTCTTAGAGCAGCTCGGCTTCACCCACATCGAGTAGTCCGCCACAGATCACACACTCTACATCTCTCTGTAGCTATGTCTCTTCTCCGCTCTCTGCGCCTTTCCCTCTTGATGCTCCTTGCCCTCCTTCCCGAGGCACTGTGGGGGCAGTATCGCACGGCACGCACTCCGCGCTCTGAGCAGATGCCCCTCTCGCCCGTCGTGGGCACGCTGGGCTCTGGGCAGATGATGCGCTCAGCGACAAACGCACTACGTGTGGCAGCACCCACCGCTGAGGAGCTCCGCTCGGCTACGGCTGGGGACAAGGGCTTCCGCACCTATACCTTCGCCCTCGAGCGCCCCGTGGCTGAGGCTACTGAGGCGCTGGGACGTATGTACCAAGACGGAGCGGGGAACTATGTGTGGCGCGCTGAGGTCCAAGCGCCTCAGGCGAAGAACATAGGCCTGCGCCTCTCACGCTACGCCCTACCCCGTGGCGGTGCGCTCTTCGTGACGGCTAAGGGGCGTCCTGCTAAGGGGGCATTCACCGAGCAGAACAACGAGACGGATAGCCTCCTACAGATCGCTCCCATCGATGCCGAGACGCTGGTGCTCGAATACGAATATCCCGAGGGGACGCGCGCTGACCAGCTGAAGCTCCCCTTCCGACTTGATGCGCTTTTCTACGGCTTCCGCGACTTCCGCAGTGCCGGTCGCACAGAGGATTTCGCCCAACCTGGGGAGCCATTCTACGACCACCCCCGTGCTTCGCTCGCTTCGCTGAGCTGTGCGCCCAACGCTATCGCCTATCCCGATGCATGGAAGCAGAGCCGTAGCACGCTCCTTCTCATCGTCGGTGGGACCAGTGCCAGCACGGGTTCGCTCATCAACAACACCCGCTCTGACGGCACGCCTTACGTCTTGACCTCGGCACACTGCCTCAATAACCTCTTTAAGCTCCTCGGCGATCTCGGCGCTGTGAACCGCAATGCCTCGACGACGGTCTTCTTCTTTGGCTTCCAAAGCCCCTTGCGTGAGGGCAACGTGCGCCCCACGGAGGAGCAGAGCCTGAGTGGAGCCAACCTCGTCGGCTACAATGAGAATACCGATATGTGCCTGCTGCGTATCAAGGGGCTTCCCCGCAGAGCTAACGGCACACTCGGCCCGATCCCAGCGGCCTATCAGCCCTACTTCGCTGGGTGGAATATCAATGAGTCGCCCCAAGGCCCCTTCGTCGGTATCCACCATCCTGGGGGCTCGACCAAGCGCTACAATCTCACGCAAGACACCGAGCTGCGTACCAATGACTACGACCTCTCCTATGAGGATAAGCACGGCTCCGTGCGCTTCATCTCGTGGAGAGACGTGCACTGGGAGGTGAATGCTTGGGCTGTCGGTGCGACGGCTGCCGGCTCTTCGGGCTCGGCACTCTTCGACAAGGATGGCCTCATCGTCGGCGCCTTGACGGGGGGAGCCTCCACTTGTGATAGCCCCTATGACGACCGCTACTGGGCGCTCAAGCGCTCGTGGGTGTCCAATACCCCTGGGGCGGGCACGATCCGTTCGCTCCGTCCGTGGCTCGACCCCACGAACTCTGGCCGTAAGACCTGCGATGGCTATGACCCCATTGCGCCGAAGGTCGTGCAGCGCCTGAGCGCTATCTATCCCGATCCCGTAGCGACCTCGGCAGAAGTCGTCAAGCCCAACGTGACACACACGCCCCGTACGGGTGTCGACGCCATCGGCAATGAGCTGCACCTTCCCCAGATATCGGGGGCTACTATCCTCGGGGCCTACGTCGTCTTCAAGAGCAATGATCAGCTCACCTCCGCAGACCTTCCACAGCTGCGTGTGGCGCTCCAGCCCTTCACCGATGACTATGCCCTCGGCGGTAAGGTCGTGGACTTCGCCTCCTCGACCCTCGGCACGTATGCACGCTATGATGCCTTCGGGGCAGCGCAGCGTGGCTCACGTACGCTCCGCTCCGATAGTATCGAGCTCTTCTTCCCCGCACCCGATGGCTTGAAGCTCAGCCTCAGCGAAGGGCGCTACCTCCTCTCTTGCACGACGAGTGACAGCCGTGAGCTGCGCCTGCCGCTCCTCGCCTATGACGGGCCTGCTGACCGCCTACGTGGGTGGGCTGCGTGGACGCACCACTGGACTGATGGCTGGCGTCGCAGCACCGAGCTCCCTGGTGGGGCGTACTGGATCGACCTCCTCATCGAGACGACGACGCTGGTCAATCCCGAGGCGAAGAGCGAACTACCCCAAGGCCTCACGGGTTACTACCACGGCGGGGCTCTGCATCTCGAGGGCGAAGAGCTACGCCGCACGCCCTGCGAAGTGCGTATCTATGACCTCACCGGTCAGCTCCATATGCATCAGAAGCTCACGCAGACGGGTGGCCGTGCCACGGTGTCCGTCACGGGGCTTGTCCCTGGGCTTTATATCGCTGCCGTGCGCCCCACGTCAGGGCGTATCTCCGATGCCCACTCGATCTACTTCTCTCATAAGTGATCACCATCATTATCACATCCTTCCCATATCTCTACCGCAATGATTACCCCCTATAAGGACAGTGCTGACCCGAAGGTGGACCAGGTCCGCCGGATGTTCAACCGCATTGCTCCGCAGTACGACCGCCTCAACTTCATCATCTCGCTCGGGCTGGACCGCTCTTGGCGCCGCAAGGCACTGAGCTTCCTCGCACCCTATGCTCCGAAGCACGTGCTGGACGTCGCTACGGGTACGGGTGATGTCGCTATCTCACTCGTGCAGACGATGCCCTCCGTCAAGAAGGTCACGGGCGTAGATATCTCGGAGGAGATGATGCGCATCGGTGCGGAGAAGGTCCATCAGCTGGGCCTGAGCGACCGCATCGTCTTTGACCGTCAGGACTGCACCGCCACGAGCTTCGAGGAGAATACCTTCGATGCGGCGACGATCTCCTTCGGTATCCGCAACTTCCCCGATATCCCTGCGGCGGCACGTGAGCTGCATCGCATCATCCGCCCCTCGGGTGTGCTGGTCATCGCCGAGCTCTCCGAGCCGACGAATCCCCTCCTTCGTGTGGGCTACAAGCTCTACGCAGGGCAGATCATCCCGCTCATCGGGCGCTTCTTCTCCGATGACAAGGATGCCTACACGTACCTGCCGAAGTCTATCGCTGCGATGCCCCAGCGTGAGAAGATGGTCGCTATCCTGCAGGAAGCAGGCTTCAGCGAGGCCTTCTACCATAGTATCTTCCCAGGTACCTGCACGATCTACGTGGCTATCAAGGGGGAGCCTCTCCCCGAGATCCCCGAGGAGACGACGGAGGAAGAGCCCTCTGTGCCTGAGACTGAGGGCTAA
>NZ_ALKJ01000033.1:0-95538 GCF_000292995.1 Porphyromonas sp. oral taxon 279 str. F0450
GTTTATAGCTATGCGTGGAGTGCGCTACACGATGAGCTGCCTAAGGCAAGCCGCGCAGAGGCGGATGTCACGCAGGCCCTTGTGGCGGAAGCGCACGTGGACGGCTGGCTGGTGTAGGTAGAGGTAGCCGAAGAGTTCGCTGAGCTTGGGATAGGCTGCCTCGCCCGAAGCGCGGCGCTTGAATCCTAAGACTCGCCCGCGCTCCATCGTGCAGAGGGTGGGGAGTGCCTCCAGCGAAGCTGTCGGTAGCCCTACGGTTTCCAGCTCTGAGAGGACAAGGGTGCGATGGAAGCGGACGTTGTGTGCGACGAGTACTTTCGCCTCGCTCACGGCTTGGAGCAAGCGCTCCAGCACGGGGCGTAGCTCCTCGCCCTCACACTCCATCTGCTCCGTCGTGATGCCGTGTAGGGCGGTAGCTTCCTCCGTTATAGAGGCACTACGGAGGATGAGGTGCGTCTCCTCGGAGAGGCAGGCACCTGTAGCGTCCAGCACCTGCCACGAGAGCAGGATAATCGGCGAGGGTGCGAACTCTATCCCTACCTCCTCTTCGTGGAGGATATCCTGCGTCTCGGTATCGAGGACGAGGTAGTGGGGGAGGGCTTCTCTTGGAGCAGGACTGTCAAAGAGTGGGGACGAATCGACATCGACCTCTACAGCGATAGGTGCGTCCTGTCGCTGTAGAGGTCGATGCGTATGTGCCGAGCGGAGAAGCTCCGAGTGGCGCTGAAGGCCCCATCTCAAGAGAAGCTGCAGGAGTACCAGCGCAAGAGGTACCAAGAGCAGAAGGAGTGGGGTAAGGCGCATAAGGCTTACTTCTTAGGGAAGAGGAAGGCACGGCTACGCTCTGCGGCGGCCTTTGCCCAGTCCTCGGGGAGGAAGCGCCAGTTCTTCGGGTCTACGGGGCGGACGACCTTGTGACGGCGGAAGAATTCTGCTAAGTAATAGGACTGGTCGTGCGAGGTAGCGCCGACGATACGCTTCGGCAGGTCTTCCTTTGCGATGCCAGAGCCCGTAGTGAGCATCCCCCCAGCACCTCCAGCACGGTAGGAGTTGACGGCTACACGATAGGTGCGGTCGAGGTCGAAGGGCTCGCTATGCCCCGTGAGGCGAAGTATTGTCACACGCTCGCCCTCGGGCTTGGAGAGGTCTACGGTGTAGTCGATGCCTTGCGCCGCGCTGTAGTTGTAGGGCGGTACGAAGGTCTTATACTTGTCCGTCGGCTGTGCTCCAGTGCGCAGGCGGATGAGCCCGCCATCTTCGGTGATGGAGGTCGCAGCCCAGCCTGCATAGGAGTGCTCGAGGTAGCCACGTATCTCACGACCCGTGAGCTGCATAGCGTAGAGGAAGTTAGAGAAGGGGCAGAACTTAAAGAGGTCGCGTACATAGACCTTGCCAGCGGGGAGGACGGCAGTGGTCTTCAGCGGTGCGGCAAAGGAGATCTCTGCGCCCACCGACTCGAGCTGCATACGGTGGATGATATCCATATAGGGTGTCGTACCGAAGAGGGCATCTTCGCCACGCACCTCGGAGGCCAGCTCACCGACTTCAGTAGCCAGATAGTCATTCACTGCAGCGTACTCCTGGGCGAAGTGGCGGAGGAAGACCGAGTCTGGCTCTACACCCTCGAGTGAGATGAAGGAGGGGACGAGCTGCTTGGAGATGATGCGGCCACCTTCCTTGCGTACGGTGATCTGGATGTCCGCGACACGATCGAGATGGTTCGCGGGATTGATGAGGAGGACAGAGTCCGTCGTGCTTCCCTCAGGGCGGATCCACTCCAGCTCCTGACGGTGGTCGTGCCCAATGAGTAGGAGGTCAATGCCCATACCCTTGTTCGCCAGCGCACGGCCAGCATTCTCGAGGTAATCGGGGTTGTCATTCTCCAGCCCGGAGTGCATCAGCACTACAAGGAGGTCGGGCTTCTCGCGCTGCTGGATGAGGGGTACCCAGTGTGCTGCCGAGGTGAGGATATCGTCAAAGTGCAGGCCTTCCCAGAGATGGGCAGGTACCCACTGGGGGATGGCAGGCGTCGTGAAGCCTAAGACGGCTACACGCAGCCCAGCACGGGTGAAGACGTGATAGGGCTTGAAGTAAGGCTCGCCCGTCTTGTCGGAGATGATGTTCGCTGCGATGAGGGGAAACTTACACTCGCGCCCCCACTTGTCGAAGACGCTATGCCCAGGCTCGATGTCGTGGTTGCCCATGGCGACTGCATCGTAGCCGAGGTAGTTCATCGCCGAGGAGACGATGTGCGTCGAGAGGGTGTCGACGTAGTTGTAGTAGTATGTCGGGGGCTCGCCCTGCAGGAGGTCACCAGCGTCCAGCAGTAGGGTCTCGGGGTCGGTACGACGGATCTCGCGCAGTACTGTCGAGAGGCGTGACATACTCCCTGTGCCAGGGCGGTCATTGAGGAAGTCATAGGGGAAGATATTCCCGTGGACGTCAGTCGTGTGGAGGATACGGAGCTTGTGTTGCGTGACACGGGGCGTCTTCTGCGCCCAGGCTACGGAGCCTAAGAGGAAGAAGAGGACGAGTACCCCTGCCCAGCGTACTGGGCTAAGGATACTCGTCTTGAGAGAGCTATTCATGTAAGTGGGTTCTTGGTCTGAATAATCAGGGGAGGGGCGAAGCCTTACTTGACTTCGCTACCAGGGGTGATCGGGCCCTGAGGCGTGATCACGCGGAGCTGGCCCGTCGTGCGATCGGCTGCGGAGAGGATCATCCCCTGCGACTCGAGGCCACGGAGCTTGCGTGGAGGGAGGTTGGCGATGAAGCAGACCTGCTTGCCTACCAGCTCCTCGGGAGCGTAGTGCTCAGCGATACCCGAGATGATCGTACGGCCACCCAGACCGTCATCGATGTGGAACTGCAGGAGCTTGTCGGCCTTAGGCACCTTCGTGCACTCGGTGACGGTACCCACACGGATGTCCAGCTTGAGGAAGTCCTCGAAGTCGATATTCTCAGCGATGGGGGCAGCGTGATCTTCGGCAGCCTCGTTGGCTTCCTTCGTCGCCTGCAGCTTCTGGATCTGAGCCTCGATGACGTCATCCTCGATCTTCTCGAAGAGGAGGCTGGCCTCGCCGAGCGTGTGCCCAGCTTCGATGAGGTCGCTACGGCCGAGGTCGGTCCATGCGGGGAGGTCGATGGCGAGCATCTTGCAGAGCTTCTCGCTGCTCATCGGCAGGAAGGGCGCGAAGGCAATGGCGAGGTTAGCCGTGATCTGCAGGGAGATGTTGAGGATCGTGGCGACACGCTCCATATCGGTCTTCGCCAGCTTCCAAGGCTCGGTGTCGGCGAGGTACTTGTTGCCAAGGCGTGCCAGATTCATTGCTTCCTTGAGAGCTTCGCGGAAGTGGAAGTTGTCCAGCTCACGCTCGATGGCGGCACGGACGGTGGAGAGCTCTGCGAGGGTCTCGCGGTCGAAGTCGGTCAGCGCACCGAGGGCGGGAACCTTCCCGTCGAAGTACTTCGAGGTGAGGACGAGGGCACGGTTCACGAAGTTACCGAAGACAGCTACCAGCTCATTGTTGTTGCGTGCCTGGAAGTCACGCCACGTGAAGTCGTTGTCCTTCGTCTCGGGGGCATTGGCCGTGAGGACGTAGCGTAGGACGTCCTGCTTACCAGGCAGATCCTCGAGGTACTCGTTGAGCCAGACGGCCCAGTTGCGGCTCGTGGAGATCTTGTCGCCCTCGAGGTTGAGGAACTCATTGGCGGGGACGTTCTCGGGGAGGATGTAGGAGCCTTCGGCACGGAGCATCGCAGGGAAGACGATGCAGTGGAAGACGATGTTGTCCTTACCGATGAAGTGTAGGAGGCGCGTGTCTTCGCTCTTCCACCACTTCTCCCAGCTGTCGGGCAGGAGCTCCTTCGTATTGGAGATATAGCCGATAGGCGCATCGAACCACACGTAGAGCACCTTGCCCTCGGCACCCTCTACGGGTACGGGGATGCCCCAGTCGAGGTCACGGCTCACAGCACGGGGCTGCAGGCCTCCGTCGAGCCAGCTCTTACACTGCCCGTAGACATTGCTCTTCCACTCCTTGTGGTCCTCGAGGATCCACTGCTTGAGGAAGGGCTCGTGCTTGTCGAGGGGCAGATACCAGTGCTTTGTCTTGCGGAGCTCAGGCGTAGCACCGGAGATAGCGCTCTTGGGATGGATGAGGTCGGTGGGGTTCAGCGTCGAGCCACAGGACTCACACTGGTCACCATAGGCGCGCTCATTCTGACAGCGGGGGCAGGTACCCGTGATGTAGCGGTCCGCGAGGAACTGCTTGGCCTCGGGATCGTAGTACTGCTCGCTCTCTTCTTCGATGAAGCCGCCCTTATCGTAGATGGTTCGGAAGATCGAAGAGGCAAGCTCACGGTGCGTGGCGCTCGTCGTACGGCCGTAGGTATCGAAGGTGATACCGAAGTCAGCGAATGACTTGCGGATGATCCCGTCGTAGCGGTCGACGATATCCTGTGGGGTCACGCCTTCCTTCTTAGCCTTGATCGCGATGGGCACACCATGCTCGTCGCTACCACAGACGAAGAGCACCTCCTCTCCTCGGAGTCGCAGGTAGCGGGCATAGATATCAGAGGGGATGTACACACCTGCCAGGTGACCGATGTGCACGGGGCCGTTCGCATAAGGCAGGGCGGCGGTGATGAGGGTACGCTTGAAGTTCTTCTCCATCTATATTCTTTCTATCTAAGCACCATACGAAGGGGTAGGACGGATAAAAGTCCTACCCCTCGGCGCGCATGATGCGGTATATTACTTATTCTTCTCAATGAGGCGCTCCTGCCAAGCCCAAGCAGAGCGGAGCGTGTCGGCGAGGGATTCCTTAGCTTCCCAGCCGAGGATGGTGTTGGCCTTCGTCGGGTCAGCCCAGACCTTCTCGATGTCGCCTTCGCGGCGGCCGACGATCTTGTGGGGGACCTTCACGCCCGTGACAGCCTCGAAGGTGCGGATGAGCTCCAGCACGCTGACGCCACGACCGGTACCGATGTTGAAGGTCTCCAGAGGCTCGCTGCCCTTGGAGTCGTCCAGCATACGCTCGATAGCGATGACGTGGGCCTTCGCCAGGTCGACGACATTGATGTAGTCGCGGATGCAAGAGCCGTCGGGGGTGTTGTAGTCATCACCGAAGACGCTGAGCTGCTGACGGATACCAGCGGCGGTCTGCGTCAGGTAGGGGATGAGGTTCTGAGGCACACCATTGGGGAGCTCACCGATGAGTGCAGAGGGGTGAGCACCGATGGGGTTGAAGTAGCGCAGGCGGATGACCTTGTAGGGTACACCTGCATAGACTACATCGTTGAGGATCTCTTCATTGATCTGCTTCGTGTTGCCGTAGGGCGAGAGGGCTACCTGGATAGGCGCTTCCTCGGTGACGGGCAGGATCTCGGGCTGGCCGTAGACGGTGCATGACGAGGAGAAGACGATCCCCTTGGTACCGTGGCGCTGCATAGCCTCGAGGAGGACGATCAGTGAGAGCAAGTTATTCTTGTAGTAGAGCAGAGGCTTCTGTACGGATTCGCCGACAGCCTTGCTCGCAGCGAAGTGGATCACGCCCTGGATCGAGGGATGAGCCGTGAAGATGCGCTCGATAGCTGCCTCGTCATTGCAGTCAGCCTCGTAGAAGATGGGGCGAATGCCGGTGATCGCTTCGATGCCATCAAGGACCTCGATATTGGAGTTCGACAGGTTGTCAATGCTGACGACCTGATAGCCAGCCTGGATCAGTTCGACGGTGGTGTGAGAGCCGATATAGCCGGTACCGCCAGTGACGAGAATGGTTCCTTTCATTGTCTTACTTTGTGGAGTCTATTATAATGTAGTGTTGATTTCTTCGATGTAGCCGAGGAGCTCGTCACGCCCCATACGCTCCTCCGAGGAGGTGACGAAGATCGGGGGAAGCTCCTCCCACTCTTCGTGAAGCTTGGCCTTGTAGGCCTCGACGTTGGCTGCGAGACGACCCTTGCTGAGCTTGTCGGCCTTCGTGAAGACCAGAGCGAAGGGGACGCCTTCCTCACCCAGCCATTGGATGAACTCCAGGTCGATCTTCTGGGGCTCGTGTCGGCAGTCGAGGAGCACGAAGAGCAGTACCAGCTCCTTGCGCTCCAGTATGTAGTCCTCGATCATACGTCTCAGGCTATCACGGCTATCCTTGCCGAGGCGGGCATAGCCGTAGCCGGGGAGGTCGACGAGATACCACGCATCGTTGATGATGAAGTGGTTGATGAGCTGCGTCTTCCCAGGCTTCTGCGAGGTCATAGCCAGCCCCTTGCGTGCGGTGAGCATATTGATGAGCGAAGACTTCCCGACATTGGAGCGCCCGATGAAGGCGTATTCGGGGAGTCCCGTCGTCGGGCACTTCTCCACGCGACTATTGCTGATGACGAACTCTGCAGACTTGATGACCATAGGCTTTATTACGCTTATCTAGTGGCTACAAAGATACGGCTAAAGAAGCAAATAGCTACATCTCGCTCAGCTACCTTGTGCTGTAGGCTCTAAGTCGCTTCCGTAGCCACTACGTGAGGCTTTCCATACCCCGTACTCCCGTCTTCATCGTAGAGGGTGGTGCGAACCTATATTGGTCGGCGGGCTGACCAATATAGGTCGCTGCATCGACCAATATAGGTTCACACACGGACCAATATAGGTCAGCCCGCCGACCAATATAGGTTCGTCAAGGCTCCTCGGTAGGAGCGATGAGCAGACCAATAAGTAAGGGGCACGAACCGCAGTCGGTTCGTACCCCTTACTTGTGTGCCTCTTCTTGAGAGAGCCTGTGATAGCGTGGCTTGTGCGTTCCTTAGGCCTTCTTCACGACCTCCAGACGATCACCCGCCTGCATCTGGGGCAGGCGCAGGCGACCTTGGTGGAGGAGCGTCTTCGTGTCTAAGGGGCGGCCATTGAGTCGGAGGGCGTAGCCACGACCTTCGCCAGGCAGGAGGAGCGTGTGACGATAGGCGTGGTGTGCCTCGAGGACTAAGCGGTCGAGCTCGCCTGCAGACCAGCTGAGCGAGCAGGTGGCATTGCCGATGACGCGCAGGCCTTGGATGCTACCAGCCTTCCATGCCTTGGGCAGTGCAGGCAGCGGGATGATGCAGCCCGTCTCACTGCTGAGGAGCATCTCCATGATGCCCGAAGAGCCGCCGAAGTTCCCGTCGATCTGGAAGGGCGGATGCGAGCTGAAGAGGTTGGGCTCTGTACCACTGCCGTAGGGCTTATTCGTCTTGGGATCGATGGCGTCGACGGGGCGGAGGAGCATGTTCAGCACCTCATAAGCACCCTCAGCATCGCCCAGTCGTGCGTGGAAGTTCACCTTCCAGCCCATGGACCAGCTGGTGCTGCTTGAGCCACGTGCGATGAGTGTCTTCTTCGCCCCTTCGGCTAGCTCGGGCGTGCCGTGTGGCGTGATCTCGCTCCCAGGGAAGAGGCCGTAGAGATGCGATACGTGGCGGTGGTGTGGCTCGACCTCCTTGTAGTCCTCCATCCACTCCATGATACGCCCGTCAGGGCCGAGGGTAGTGGGCTTGAGCTGGCGCAGTGCCGTGGAGAGGCTGTCAACGAAGGTGCGGTCACGACCGAGAGTCATCGCCGCCTCGCGTGTCGTGGAGAAGAGCTCGCGCAGGATCTGATTGTCCATCGTTGAGCCTGCAGCTACGGCTACGGCCTTGCCTTGGGGCGTGTAGTAGCTGTTCTCTGGTGAGGTCGTGGGGACATTGACGAGGTAGCCGCTCTTGGGATCCTTGACCAGCGTCGTGAGGAAGAAGCGTGCTGCTCCCTGCATCACGGGGTAGATGCGCTCGAGGTAAGCACGGTCTTGGCTGTAGCGATAGTGATTGTAGAGGTGCTCGCAGAGCCAAGCGGCAGAGGTATTCGTGGCGCCCCAGCTAGGATGCTCGCCAGGGGCGGTGAACTGCCATACGTTGCCGAGGACGTGCGTGACCCAGCCCTTAGCACGGTAGAAGGTGCGTGCTGTACGCTCACCCGAGGGTACGATGCTCTCGACCCAATCCGTGAGCGCCCCGACGGTCTCGGGGAGTGCACCCTTCTCGGCAGGCCAGTAGTTCATCTGTAGGTTGATGTTCAGGTGGTAGTCCCCATTCCAAGGAGCTTGGATGGTTTCGGTCCATATGCCCTGCAGGTTGGGAGGCAGAGCGCCAGGGCGTGTGCTGGAGATCAGGAGGTAGCGGCCCAGCTGCATATAGAGGGCAGCCAGTGCTGGGTCACGCTCAGGATGCTCGTAGTAAGCGATGAGACGGCGCTGGATAGGCAGCGATGAGAGTGCTGGGTCAGAGCCGAGGAAGCGAGCCTGTACGCGGTCCATCTGTGCAGTGAAGCGCTGGACGTGCTCAGCGAAGAGGTTGGCTTCGCCCACAGCCTTAGCTTGGAGCGTCTGCTCGATGCTGCGTGCCATGACGGGCAGGCGCTTGTCGTAGTAGTTGGTGTTGTGCGCGATGTAGAGCTCGACCGTGGGGGCATTCACTATGAGTAGCTCATCGCCACGGGTGATGAGCGTACCGCCCTGAGGCAGGACGGGGCGTACGACGATGGCGTAGCTCATGCCACGACCGCCCTTGCCGTCGGGGAGCTGACCCGAGAGCGTCAAGAAGCCTGCTTCGGCTGCGGGGTGCCCATTCTCGGGGCGGGAGAGGGAGAGGCGCAGCGTGTCACGACGTGCCTCTTCGCTGTGGTTCGTGAGGTGCACGACCTGCACCTCACGGCCGAGGACGCTGTATAGACGCTTCGTGCGATAGGCTTGCCCGTCGACGACGAAGCTCTCTCTGCTGACGCCTTCACTGAGGCTCAGCCCGCGGTAGTAGCCGCTGAGCTCGGGAGCTTTGTCCCAATTGAGGTGAAGGAAGCCGCCGACTTGGTAGCTGCCGTAGGGGGTATTCGCTCCCTGTCCGCGTCCGCTCCCTACGCCACCGCAGACGAAGGTGCGATAGATGAGGTCTTCGGCTTCCTTAGCACGTCCAGCGAGGAGGAGCTTACGGATGGCGGGGAGTTGCTTGTAGGCCTCGGCGTTCCAAGCGGTGGAGTCGACCGAGCCGCTCCACATGGAGCTTTCGTTGAGGGTGATCCTCTGATGCTGTACGCCACCATCGGAGAGCATCCCCAGGCGGCCATTGCCGAGGGGGAGCGCCTCCATCATGCTCGTGGCCGGGCGATCGAAGAAATAGGTGAGGCTCTCGCGGTAAGCCTGGTCTACGGAGGTCGTCGTCTTAGCCCGCGGTGCCGCCGTCGTGGGGCTGGCGAAGGCGTTGCCTGCGCTGAGGGCTGCTGCGACGAGGGTGCAGCGAAGTAGGGTAGTATATGCCATAGGACTTGTGCAAGCGATATGGAAGCATCGGCTCCCGTTTGCCCGCAAAGATAAGCCATTCTTCCGCCCAAGCATCAGTCTCGCCTCTCAGTTCCCTCCTCTCGGTCGTTTCGCTGGGGCTATAAAAAGGCTCAGCCCGCATTCCCCGAGCGTGGGGAATGCGGGCTGTAAGCCTTATGAAACTTGAGGGAAGGGTCGCTCCTTAGAGGACGCCCTGCTCGAGCATTGCCTGAGCTACCTTGAGGAAGCCAGCAACGTTAGCACCCTTGACGTAGTTGATGTAGTCTCCTTCACGGCCATGAGCCACGCACTGTTCGTGGATGTCGCTCATGATCTGGTGGAGCTTAGCATCGACTTCTTCGTTGGTCCAGTAGAGGTGCATAGCGTTCTGAGTCATTTCGAGACCAGAGGTAGCTACACCACCAGCGTTGACTGCCTTACCAGGAGCGAAGAGCATCTTCTTTTCTACGAAGTACTCAGCAGCTTCGGCCGTACAACCCATGTTCGACGTTTCAGCTACGATGGTTACGCCGTTAGCGTGGAGCATCTTAGCATCTTCTTCGTTCATTTCGTTCTGCGTAGCGCAAGGCATAGCGATGTCTACCTTCTGCTCCCAAGGCTTCTTGCCAGCGAAGAACTGAGCGTTGGGGAACTTCTTAGCGTAGTCAGAGACGACGTCGTTACCGCTGGAGCGGAGGTCGAGCAGCGCCTGGAACTTCTCGGGGGTGTTGATACCGTCTGGGTCGTAGACGTAGCCGTCAGGACCAGAGATGGTGACGACCTTAGCACCGAGTTCGGTAGCCTTCTGAGCTACACCCCAAGCTACGTTACCGAAGCCAGAGATAGCTACCGTCTTGCCCTTGAGGTCGATGTTGTGCTGCTTGCAGATGTGCTGTACGAAGTAGACAGCGCCGAAGCCCGTAGATTCGGGACGCAGGCGAGAGCCACCGAAGGTGAAGCCCTTACCGGTCATCGTACCCGTGTGCTCATTAGCAAGGCGCTTGTACTGACCGTACATATAGGCGACTTCGCGACCACCTACGCCGATGTCCCCTGCGGGTACGTCGGTGTCAGGGCCGATGTGGCGCCACAGCTCGCGCATGAAGCTCTGGCAGAAAGTCATGATTTCGCGGTCGCTCTTACCCTTAGGAGAGAAGTCAGCACCGCCCTTACCACCGCCCATAGGCAGCGTGGTGAGTGCATTCTTGAAGGTCTGTTCGAAGCCGAGGAACTTCAGGATAGAGAGGTTGACAGAGGGATGGAAGCGGATACCACCCTTGTATGGGCCTATAGCGTTGTTGAACTGTACGCGGTAGCCGATGTTCACATGGACTTTACCTGCATCGTCGATCCAAGGTACACGGAAGGTGATGATACGGTCGGGCTCTACGAGGCGTTCCATGATAGCTGCCTTTTCAAACTCGGGGTGCTGGTTGTAGACTTCTTCTACAGAGAGAAGAACTTCCTTCACAGCCTGGAGGAATTCCTTTTCCCCAGGGTGCTTTGCCTCGAGCGAGGCTAAAATCTCAGCGGATTTCATAACTGATCGATCTAATAGTTTTGCGTGTACGGCTCGTGTAGGAGCCTTGATTTCACAGCAAATATATGCAATGATTTTTACCTTGACAAATGTAGTAGCTTCTTTTAATTTCTTAGGAAAGAAGCGCATCTACACGGCTTTTCCGCTATGTGTGAATAGGGGTGTGAAAGGCAAAATAGCTGGTGAAAATCGTGTGTTATCCCTCGGTATCGTGGCAAATCTTTTGCTTTTCACTTCACCCTCCTTCCCTGCATTCATGAGCACAGCACACCACCCTATATATAATAAGGTATAGGAGAGGTGAAGACGATGGGGCGGAATGCGCCTAACCGCGGCGGAAGAAACGGGTGGGGTAGAGGGAGATGAGGAAGGAGAGCGCCGTCACCGAGACGAAGATGACGAGCATATCCAGCGGGCGTACATCCACGGGGAGTGCCATCGCCTCGATACCGCTACCGGAGCGGAGGATGCCGAAGCGTGCCTGCAGGAGGCAGAGTATCCAGCCGAGGAGCATGCCGACGCTGGTCCCCGTGAGGGCGATCAGTAGGCCCACACGGCGGAAGACCTGCTGCGTGAAGCTGGGTGGTGCACCGAGGGCGGTGAAGATACGGCTGTCGTCCTGCTTCTCGATGAGGAGCATAGCCAGCGAGCTGGCGACGTTGAAGGCCGCCAGGAGGAGGATGAAGAGTAGGATGAGATAGGTCATAACCTTCTCCATACGGATGAGGTAGGAGAGGTCTGGGTGCTGCTCTTCGCGGTCGAGGGCGGTAAGGCGGTCGCCGTAGAGTGCCTTCACCTGCTGCTTGAATTCGGAGGTCTTGACGCCTGAGCGGAGGTGGATGCCGAGAGCCGATACTTCGCTCTCCTCATAGTCGAGTACGTCCTGCAGGTCAGCTAAGGGGAGGTAGATCGCAGCATCCGTCTCTTGGCTCGTGGGCTGATACTGCCCGATGACCCGTGCCTCGAGGCTCTGGAAGGACGAGGCAGGGGCTAAGGGATTGGTGAAGCCGAGGCGCTTGGGGAAGAGGACTTCGGCAGCGGGACCATTGTGCTCGGTGCGGCTACTATCCTGCGGGAGCTGAATCGCTGCGCCGAGCTGGATGGGGGTGATGGGTGCACCTTCGGCGTCTACGAGGGTCGTCGCCGAGTGGAGCTCAGGCACATCAGCTGCACGCCCCATCGGGTAGACGGAGGCAAAGGCCGAGTCCACCCCGACGGCATCCACGACCCACTGCTGCTCCCCTACACGTAGGAGTCCCTTGCTCTCCAGGCGTAGGGCAATCGCTTCGGCACCAGCCTTCGTGAGCTTGGTGCGGTAGTCGGGGAACTTCTTCAGGTCGAAGACTCCGCCCTCGGTGTCTCTTAGGACGATGTCGGCATCGACCTGCTTTGTAGCTCCGAGGATCATCGCCACATAGCCATTGTACACGCCGACGACAGCCACCAGCGCCATAGCGACGACAGCGATGGCGACGGCAGAGAGTGCCGTCACATAGTTCACTGCATGCAGGCGGGTGCGGCTGAAGAGGTAGCGGAGGGCTATGCGGAAGCTGAGCACGGACGAGGGGCGGGGAGTGGGGAGGTCGTTACTTGTCGTTCAGCCCGAGGAGGCTATCGATGCGCTCGAGGTAGTCGAGTGAGTCATCGATGAAGAAGGTCAGCTCGGGGAGCTTACGCAGCTGCTTACCTACGCGCAGGCCGAGGTCATAGCGGATGGTCTTTGCGCTGGAGCGAATTGACTCGAGTAGCTCTTCGGCCTTATCCGAGGGGAAGATGCTCAGGCGCACACGAGCGATGCTGAGGTCGGGGCTCACGGTCACCGACGTCACGGTGATCAGTGTGCCGGGGATGCTCTGGGTCTGTATGCGGAAGAGGTCGCTGATCTCCTTTTGGATGAGTCGATTGATTCGGCTCATTCTTGTATTATCCATTGTCTCTGTCTTTTTGAATTACGCTTACAAAGTTAGTCAAAGCTCGCCTCATCTCCCGCCTCTACGCGGGCGGTCGGCGAAGGTCAGACGGCTGACTGCCTATGTGAAGACTGTTGCTGCGAGTCCTGTTCTCTATTTAGAGTGCTAAGGTGTCGCACACCCGGCTCCCCGATAGACCTCTCCGAAGTGCCCTTCGCCTTATTGCGCGTATTCCTCTTATTCAGCGGAGGAGAAAGTGTCCTTCTCGTGAATAAAAAAGTGCCTTCCCGTAGCGGTTTTTCTCTGTCTGCGCACGTAGTCTTAAAGACCAGGCACGCAAATCCAAATATCCACGTACGTAGATATTAGATCCACGTACGTAGTCCAAACTTATTTGCCACTCGTTCACAACTTTTTATCCCTATGCGGAGCAACAACCTAATAGAGGTTACTTCACAAAGCTATATAGCTCTACCCATGCACCCATATACCGATATATGGGATCATTGCGCAAGCCCACCTCTTCATTACTTGTACCTTCTCCTCGAAAAGAGAAGATCCCACTTGATGCACCCTCGGATGGAGCGGTGTCAAGTGGGATCTTGCTTGGAATAATGCGTCAGAGAGCGTGTGGCCCTTCTAAGTCGGGGTCGTTTGGCTAGTTGCCGTTAGCCTCGACTTTGTAAAATTCACTTGATAATGACTGTGAAGAGGTGAGTGTTACCTCCTTCTCGTAGGTCTTGAGGTACTTGTTCCCTCTATACTGCTTCACGCTCGTCTTTACCTTGATGGATGCAGGACCATTACTATTATCGGGTCTGCGTACGATAATACCAACATATAGCCCCGAACCCTTGTGGGTGAAGGTCGTGCGATAGGACTTTGCGATGGGGTCTCTCCACTCGGAGTTGTAGATGGTCTGAGAGACGAGCTTGCCGTCACGGTAGATGTCAGATCCCCCTTCGGGGTTGGCTGTGAAGTGGACGCTGATCGGAGCGGATGCACTGATCGAGACCTCTTGCTTCAGGTCTGCGCTGCCAAAGCCGCCGAATTCTCCGCCTGGCAGGTCACTCTTGCCACCGCAAGAGCTGAGCACTAAGGCAAAGGAGAAGAGGAGAAGAGATAGGATGCCGAGTCGGCGAATTGATTGTTTTGTAGCCATTTTACTTGTAGTTGATGATGAGGCGGAGGGAGGGTAGACCGAGCTATCCAGCTCCGCAGTAATGGTTCCGTTAAATGAATTGTACTTAGGGAAGGAGTGTAAGACGGGCTTCTTCTCCTACCTTAACTACAACGAGAAAATGTATGGATATGTTGTTTTCTCGCGGAAATATGTTCGTGTATAATAGTATGTAGTAAATAAAGGTAAACTGTCTTCGCATCGTATATACCCCGAATTCGCGGAGAAGCAGCCTCAGGATAGCTCACTTTTGGTGTAGGGAAAGTGGGTGTATGGTGAGCCCTCCTGTGAGATGTAAGTCGCTCATGGATGCGGTGTTGCTTGCTCGACAGCGGGGAAGTTGCTACATTTGTTTCAGTACTACGGCTGATCGTAGTGGCCTGACCTCTCGGTCTGATCACAAAAAAGAAGGGTGAGAACCTCACTTAAGAGGCCCCACCCTGGATGTTCTCACAACGGAATAAATCCTTATTGTGATTAGCTTTCAGATTTCGTTACTGCAAATGTAGCCATTTTTCTTAATATCAACACAACCAATGCTTATGAGCAAACATGTACTTGGTCTTGACCTCGGAGTAGGATCAATAGGGTGGTGCCTTATCGCCCTCGATGCGCAGGGAGATCCTGCCGAAATCTTAGGTATGGGGAGCCGTGTCGTCCCCTTAAATAATGCTACCAAAGCAATTGAAGCCTTTAACGCAGGGGCAGCCTTCACGGCGAGCCAAGAGCGGACGGCGCGCCGTACGATGCGCCGAGGCTTTGCCCGCTATCAGCTGCGTCGCTACCGTCTACGTCGGGAGCTGGAGAAGGTCGGGATGCTCCCCGATGCCGCACTCATTCAGCTCCCTCTGCTGGAGCTGTGGGAGCTCCGCGAGCGGGCCGCTACAGCTGGTCGGCGCCTGACGCTGCCCGAGCTGGGGCGTGTGCTCTGCCACATCAATCAGAAGCGTGGCTACCGGCATGTCAAGAGTGATGCCGCTGCCATCGTCGGTGATGAGGGAGAGAAGAAGAAGGACTCGAATAGTGCCTACCTCGCTGGTATCCGTGCGAATGACGAGAAGCTCCAGGCTGAGCACAAGACGGTGGGACAGTACTTCGCCGAGCAGCTCCGTCAGAATCAGAGTGAGAGCCCCACGGGCGGCATCAGCTACCGCATCAAGGATCAGATCTTCTCCCGTCAGTGCTACATTGATGAGTACGATCAGATCATGGCGGTTCAGCGCGTGCACTATCCCGATATCCTCACAGACGAGTTCATCCGGATGCTACGCGATGAAGTCATCTTCATGCAGCGCCCGCTGAAGTCCTGCAAGCACCTGGTCTCACTGTGCGAGTTCGAGAAGCAGGAGAGGGTGATGCGCGTCCAGCAGGACGACGGCAAGGGCGGTTGGCAGCTCGTCGAGCGCAGGGTCAAGTTCGGCCCGAAGGTCGCTCCGAAGTCCTCGCCCCTCTTCCAGCTCTGCTGCATCTATGAGGCGGTGAATAATATCCGTCTGACCCGTCCCAACGGCTCACCGTGCGACATCACTCCCGAGGAGCGTGCTAAGATCGTCGCACATCTCCAGTCAAGTGCTTCGCTATCCTTCGCCGCGCTGAAGAAGCTTCTCAAGGAGAAGGCGCTCATCGCAGATCAGCTTACCTCAAAGAGTGGACTGAAGGGGAATAGCACGCGGGTCGCTCTCGCCTCGGCTCTGCAGCCCTATCCGCAGTATCACCACCTCCTCGATATGGAGCTGGAGACGCGTATGATGACCGTCCAGCTCACCGACGAAGAGACGGGCGAGGTCACCGAGCGAGAGGTCGCTGTCGTCACCGATAGCTACGTCCGCAAGCCCCTTTACCGCCTGTGGCACATCCTCTACTCCATCGAGGAGCGTGAGGCGATGCGCCGTGCTCTCATCACGCAGCTCGGCATGAAGGAGGAGGACCTGGACGGCGGGCTCTTGGATCAGCTCTATCGTCTGGACTTCGTCAAGCCTGGCTATGGGAATAAGTCCGCGAAGTTCATCTGCAAGCTCCTCCCCCAGCTACAGCAGGGGCTGGGCTATAGCGAGGCGTGCGCAGCCGTCGGCTACCGCCACTCGAATAGCCCTACCAGCGAAGAGATCACTGAGCGCACACTTCTGGAGAAGATACCGCTGCTGCAGCGCAATGAGCTGCGTCAGCCCCTCGTTGAGAAGATCCTCAACCAGATGATCAACCTTGTCAATGCGCTCAAGGCCGAGTACGGCATCGATGAAGTCCGTGTCGAGCTGGCGCGTGAGCTGAAGATGTCCCGCGAGGAGCGTGAGCGTATGGCTCGAAATAACAAGGATCGGGAGGAGCGTAATAAAGGAGTCGCTGCGAAGATCCGTGAGTGTGGGCTTTATCCGACGAAGCCTCGCATCCAAAAGTACATGTTGTGGAAGGAGGCTGGACGCCAGTGTCTGTATTGTGGTCGGTCAATTGAAGAGGAGCAGTGTCTCAGAGAAGGAGGTATGGAGGTCGAGCACATCATCCCGAAGTCCGTCCTCTACGATGATTCCTACGGCAATAAGACCTGCGCCTGCCGCCGATGCAATAAGGAGAAGGGCAATCGCACCGCTCTTGAGTACATCCGAGCAAAGGGTAGGGAAGCCGAGTATATGAAGCGCATCAATGACCTGCTGAAGGAGAAGAAGATTTCCTACAGCAAGCACCAGCGCCTACGCTGGCTGAAGGAAGATATCCCCTCCGACTTCCTCGAGCGCCAGCTACGTCTGACGCAGTACATCTCTCGCCAAGCTATGGCTATCCTCCAGCAGGGTATCCGCCGTGTCTCCGCGAGCGAGGGTGGAGTGACGGCTCGGCTTCGTAGCCTCTGGGGTTATGGTAAGATCCTCCATACGCTCAACCTCGATCGCT
The DNA here is from genome assembly GCF_000292995.1 of Porphyromonas sp. oral taxon 279 str. F0450. Lineage (NCBI taxonomy): Bacteria > Pseudomonadati > Bacteroidota > Bacteroidia > Bacteroidales > Porphyromonadaceae > Porphyromonas > Porphyromonas sp. oral taxon 279. The sequence goes on from NZ_ALKJ01000033.1 coordinate 16,834, forward strand.
ACGACTCGATGGGCGAGACCGAGCGCGTATCTCGGGAAGGTGAGGCGACCGAGGAGCTTCACATCACAAATTGGTCGAAGCGCATGGACCACCGCCACCACGCTATCGATGCTCTCGTCGTGGCATGTACTCGTCAGAGTTACATTCAGCGACTCAACCGCTTAAGCTCTGAGTTTGGGCGGGAGGATAAGAAGAAGGAAGATCAGGAAGCCCAGGAGCAGCAGGCGACGGAGACCGGTAGGCTCTCTAACCTAGAGCGCTGGCTGACCCAGCGTCCTCACTTCTCAGTGCGGACAGTCAGCGATAAGGTCGCCGAGATCCTCATCTCCTACCGACCAGGGCAGCGCGTCGTCACCCGCGGACGCAATATCTATCGTAAGAAGATGGCTGATGGTCGAGAAGTCTCCTGTGTACAGCGGGGCGTGCTGGTACCACGAGGAGAACTTATGGAGGCATCATTCTACGGGAAGATCCTCTCCCAAGGGAGGGTGCGTATTGTCAAGCGCTATCCTTTGCATGACCTTAAGGGGGAGGTCGTAGATCCGCACCTTCGTGAACTCATCACAACGTATAATCAAGAGCTTAAGTCTCGAGAGAAGGGGGCACCTATTCCTCCACTTTGCTTGGATAAGGATAAGAAGCAGGAGGTGCGCTCTGTGCGGTGCTATGCGAAAACACTGTCTTTGGATAAGGCTATTCCCATGTGCTTCGATGAGAAGGGAGAGCCCACCGCATTTGTAAAGTCGGCGAGTAATCATCACCTCGCCCTCTATCGTACTCCTAAGGGCAAGCTCGTGGAGTCTATCGTGACCTTTTGGGATGCTGTAGACCGTGCACGCTATGGGATCCCCTTAGTCATTACGCATCCGCGTGAGGTCATGGAGCAAGTCCTACAGCGCGGGGATATCCCCGAGCAGGTGCTGAGCTTACTTCCACCCTCCGATTGGGTATTTGTTGACTCCCTTCAGCAGGATGAGATGGTCGTCATTGGTCTGTCGGATGAGGAGCTTCAGCGAGCTCTCGAAGCACAGAATTATCGCAAGATCAGTGAACATCTCTACCGTGTGCAGAAGATGTCTTCCTCATACTATGTATTCAGATATCATTTGGAGACGAGTGTGGCAGATGATAAGAATACTTCGGGGCGTATTCCTAAATTTCATCGTGTGCAAAGCTTGAAAGCTTATGAGGAGAGGAATATCCGTAAGGTGCGTGTCGACCTTCTCGGACGGATCTCTCTGCTCTGATGCCCCCCTGCTACCATGATGAAGCGAACGATCTATATCGGCAATCCTGCCTACCTCTCTCTGCGCCTCAAGCAGATGGAGGTGCGGCAGCCGTTGGATGATCGTGAGACGACGGTACGGACGATCCCGATAGAGGATATCGGGGTCGTCCTCCTCGATCACCCACAGATTACGATCACCCATGCCCTCTTAGGGGCTTTGCTCGAGAATAATTGTGCTATCGTGACCTGCTCAGCGACGCACATGCCCTCGGGACTACTCCTCCCGCTGGACGGGCATACGCTCCAGACCGAGCGCTTCCGTGCACAGCTCGATGCCTCGCTTCCGCTGAGGAAGCAGCTCTGGCAACAGACGGTGCAGGCGAAGATCCTCAACCAAGCCCATGCCCTGCATACCGTCTTGGGAGAGCCTGCGAAGAATATGCTCGCTTGGTCCCGACAGGTCAAGAGCGGGGATGCAGACAATCTCGAGGCGCGGGCAGTAGCCTTCTATTGGCGCAACCTCTTCATCTCCCTCCCGGGCTTTGTGTGGGAGCGAGAGGAGGCCGCTCCGAACTCACTCCTGAACTACGGCTATGCCATCCTCAGAGCCATCATCGCACGGGCCCTCGTCGGCTGTGGCCTCCTCCCGACACTTGGTATTCATCACCACAATAAGTATAATGCTTATTGTCTGGCAGACGATATCATGGAGCCCTATCGCCCCTATGTGGATCTGCTCGTCGTGGAGATCTGTGAGGAGGAGGGCTTCCCTACGGAGCTGACGAAGGAGATCAAGGCACGACTACTCGCCCTCCCGACGCTGGATGTGGAGATCGAAGGACAGCGACGCCCGCTGATGTTGGCAGCGACGCAGACCGCGACCTCGCTCCTGCGTTGCTTCACGGGGGAGGCCCGCCGCTTGGCTTACCCTCTCTTGTCATGCGAGCCAAGCGCCTAAGTGAATACCGCATCATGTGGGTCTTTGTCTTCTTTGATCTGCCTACGAGTACGCCTAAGGAGCGCAAAGCGGCTACCAGCTTCCGCCAAGAGCTCCTGAAGGATGGCTTCACGATGTTTCAGTACTCCATATATATGCGCCATTGTGCGAGTATGGAGCAGGCACAGACGCATGTGCGTCGGGTCAAGGCGATGCTTCCCGATGAGGGCGAGGTGGTGATTATGACGCTTACCGACAAGCAGTTTGGTATGATGGAGCACTTCTCTTCGCGCAAGCCGACCGATGCCGTTCAGCTCCCTGACCTCTTCGATATGCTGTGAGATCTTAGATCGGAAAAGTCGCCAAGTAAAGGAAAAGCCCGTGGATATCCACGGGCTTTTCTCTTTCTAAATCCTTCAGCTAAGTGCTTGTTCCATAGACTCCTTTGTAGGGTCTGCTGTATTAGCAAGTGTGAAGGTACGGAATCTGAAAGCTAATCACAACAGAGACTTATTTACTACTGTACATTTGGTGGTGATAGTAATAGGTTGTTGCTCCGCGCATAGATAAAAGTTGTGGACGAGTAGCAGATAAGTTTGGGCTACGTACGTGGCTCTAATATCTACGTACGTGGATATTTGGATTTACGTGCCTGGTCTTTAAGACTACGTGCATAGATAGAAGAATACCACTACGGGAAGACGCTTTTTTCTTCACGAGAATGGCACTTTTCCCTCTGCTGAATAAGAGGAATACTCGCGATAAGGCGAAGGGCTTGTGTATCACTTCGGAGAGGTGTAATCGTGTAAACCACTTCTGTCTGCCCGGCTGGGTATGGTTTGCCAATCAGATGGTGATGTGAAGCTATATAGGTCTCTGGGTTGACCTATATAGGTTGACTCGCTGACCAATGTAGGTTGGTGTTGTTTTCTTATCGTGGGATAGATGCTATCTGTGTGCTGAGCCTGTGGTATGTGCGGCGAGGGAAAAGGGAATGGAGTCACGGATGACTCCGTGACTCCACCATGAAGTGTCACCCAGAGACCAGCGGAGCTTGAAGTTATCGCGCTTATAGTTTGCTGGCGTGCTGACAATGCAAAGATAATCCTTAACTTTGTGTTGCGAGGTACTCCGAATAGGGGACGTCGCTCCGATTAGCCCTATCCTCTGTCCAGAGCATAGGGCTAATCCTTATAGTACAAGCCCCACTCAAGTCGAGTGGGGCTTGCTGCAAAAAGCGAACGTACGGAGCTTGAAGTGATCGCGCCATAGGTAAATACGATCGCTTCGCTGGGTGCAAAGATAGTTTGTCTTTTCCTTGTCTCATCTTCTATCTCCTTGCTGTAGAGAAGGCTAAGCTATGGAGGTGGCGGAGCTTGAGGGGATGGGGTGCACTCGCTGATAGCTCCCTTGATGACAGGCTTTGTGCTCTCGAACTCTGCAGAGTTGCGGGCAAGTGGGGGAGGCGTTTGCGTATATGAAGAAGTTGTATTACCTTTGCAACCGCAACAAAGAAGGTGGTAATACTCTTCCTTAGCTCAGTCGGTTAGAGCATCTGACTGTTAATCAGAGGGTCCTTGGTTCAAGTCCAAGAGGAAGAGCTTCTCCCGAGTATGGGCGAGACGAATGAGCCCCTTCTGACGCTGCATTAAGTACTCTTCCTTAGCTCAGTCGGTTAGAGCATCTGACTGTTAATCAGAGGGTCCTTGGTTCAAGTCCAAGAGGAAGAGCTTAGAGAAGGAATTAGATTCAGGGAGATACCCTCAGGTCCAATTACGAGGACTTGGGGGTATTTCCTTTTATGTCCCCCCGTAGAGTGGGACGAAGACTATATAATGACAGCGCCCCTGCTCACCGATGGTGGGCAGGGGCGCTGCGCGTATAGGGGAGTGTGATTTAGAGCCCGTGTTCGCCGAGGTAGCGCTCAGCTTCAATAGCGGCCTTACAGCCTGAGGCTGCAGCGGTGACCGCCTGACGATAGAGGGGATCTGCGACGTCGCCAGCGGCGAAGACACCAGGGACGCGGGTGCGAGGCGTAGGCCCTTCGGTCTTGATGTAGCCCACTTCGTCTACCTCGACGTAGTCAGCGAAGAGCTCGGAGTTGGGGTGGTGACCGATAGCGAGGAAGAAGCCATCGATGGGCAGGTCTACGCGCTCTTCATCGGGCTGGCCGAGGCGCTTGACGAGATGTGCGCCTTCGACGCCATCTTCACCGTAGAGGCCCACGGTATTGTGCTCGTAGAGGACGGTGATCTTCTCGTTGGCTTCGACGCGCTGACGCATGATGTCAGAGGCGCGGAGGTAGTCCTTACGCACGATCATATAGACGTGCGAGGCGAGGCTCGCCAGATAGAGTGCCTCTTCGCAGGCCGTGTCACCGCCACCGACGACAGCGACCTTCTTATTGCGATAGAAGAAGCCATCACAGGTCGCACAGGCCGAGACGCCCATGCCTGCGTACTTCTCTTCGTCGGGCAGGCCGAGGTACTTAGCGGAAGCACCCGTAGCGATGATGACCGTATCGGCTTCGATCTCGACACCTTCCTCAAAGGTGATGACGTAGGGAGCCTTAGAGAGGTCAGCCTTCGTCGCCAGACCAGATCGGATCTCCGTACCGAAGCGCAGAGCCTGATTGCGGAGGTCCTGGGTGAGCGCTGGGCCGGTGACACCCTCGGGATAACCAGGGAAGTTCTCTACATCCGTGGTCTGCGTGAGCTGTCCTCCAGGCTGGATGCCTTCGTAGAGGAGTGGGGAGAGGTTGGCACGTGAGGCATAGATGGCTGCAGTGTAGCCAGCTGGGCCGGAGCCGATGATGAGGCAGCGGCGATGTTCTCTACTCATACTTGCGTAGTCTATATGTGATGGTGATAGAAACAGGGGCGAGTCTTAGCGCATATCGCGGAGCTTCTTCTGGAGCTCTTGGCGAGCGAAGAAGATGCGGCTCTTGACCGTACCGAGGGGGATGCCGAGGGTATCGGCGATCTCGTTGTACTTATACCCAGCGACAAACATGGAGAAAGGCTCCTTGAGTGAAGGCTGCAGCTCGGCGATAGCCCCCGTGATCTCCTTGATATCCATGGAGCCCTCGGGGGTGTTGTGTCCGCCTTCGCTAAGCAGAGGTACGTTGTAAGCGTCGACGTTGGGGTCGATGAAGCTCTGCGTACGCACGAGCTTGTGGTAGTTGTTGATGAAGATATTGCGCATGATCTTCAGCACCCACCCCTTGAAGTTGACGTTGTCGACGAACTTATCGTAGTTGTTTAGGACGCGCAGCGTAGTGTCTTGCGTCAGGTCTTCTGCATCGGCTTCGTCCTTCGTCAGCGTACGCGCGAAGTTCTTCATATAGTCCTGCATGCCGATCAGGTCCTTCTGTATCTGTAATACGTCCATGTCTGTAATGCTCTATTTTGTATAGTGAGGCGGTGCGCCGAGGGGCAATGTGGCGAGCCGTTTAATATCTTTTTTACAAAGATACTATTAATTCTTCCACAGAAAGCACGGAACTTTATATAGGTATATTGATATACTCAATATAGAGCGTATCACCAGCGGATGGGCGCCTTGCCCCACTGGGTGAGGTAGGCATTCGTCTGGCTGAAGTGACGGCATCCGAAGAAGCCACGATGGGCCGAGAGTGGGGAGGGATGTGGTGCTTCAAGTACAAGATGGCGGGTGCGATCGATCATACTTCCCTTGCGTCGGGCAGGGCTTCCCCAGAGGAGGAAGACGACGTGGTCACAGCTGCGGTTGATCGTCTCGATGATGGCATCGGTGAAGGTCTCCCAGCCGAGGCCCTGATGACTCGCTGCCATACCGGCGCGGACGGTGAGGGTGGTGTTGAGGAGGAGGACTCCCTGCTCCGCCCACGGCAGGAGGTGCCCGTCAGGGATGATCGAGGGCTGGCCGAGGTCGGAGGCGATCTCCTTCTTGATGTTGATGAGGCTCGGAGGTATAGGGACGCCCGCTGGCACGGAGAAGGCTAAGCCCTCGGCTTGCCCTGCACCGTGGTAGGGGTCTTGGCCTAAGATGACGACGCGCACCGTGGGGAGGGGGCAGGCATCGAGGGCACGGAAGATGAGCCCTCCAGGGGGATAGATAGGGCCTTCATGTTGGTAAGCCTGGCGGATGCGGTCGGTGAGGATGCTGAAGTAGAGCTTGTCGAACTCAGGCGCAAGGGCGGTACGCCAGCTCTCGTCGAGGCGGATGTTCATCGTGTAGTCGGGAAGAGGGGTGGGAGGTCTGCGGAGAGGATCTGATGGACGAGACCACGCAGGTCTCCGTGCCGTGCGGTGTAGAAGAGGGCGTGCCCTACGGCGGCGAGGGCGTCAAGGTCATTGGCACCATCGCCCGTATAGAGTGTCGAGGCGAGCGCCCCTGCAGTCCACTCCTCGAGGAAGGCACGCTTGCCCTCGGCATCAATGATAGCCTCGGGATCAAGTCCGTCGAAGTCGCCATCAGCGGTATAGCGTACGGCACTCCCTACAAAGGCGGAGAGCCCAACTCGCTCACAGATATCTTCGACGAAGGGCTGGTAAGCCCCCGTGACGATAGCCGTAGGGAGAGAGAGCTCACGAAGGAGAAGCGTGGTGTCGGTGGGGAGCGTGATGCTTCGGATGACCGAGTGAAGGGCCTCACGGGAGAGCCCACGAAGAAGCTCGGTGCGGTGCATGAAGCTCTCACGGAAGGGTGTGGCGCCTGCCATAGCCGCTTCGGTCAGGGCAGTCATCTCCTCCGAGCGACCTAAGAGACGGGCCAGCTCGGGCAGCAGCTCCGTCGTTGTGAGCGTGCCGTCGAGGTCGAAGGCGACGTGCGTGACCTCGGCTGTGGCACTCGAGGCAGGGAGGTAGAAGGCGCTGTGTGTGGTGCGCCCCCAAGGGATGAGGTGGGTGAGGAGCTCACGGCGTAGCTCCGTCTCGCTCACGCTTCGCTCTGTAGGATAGCTGTAGAGCCTGCCCTGTGGAGTGTCCGTGATACTTACCTTCGGTGCAGTGCCTATCGTCTCAGAGAGGAGGGCTCTGAGCTGCTGATCCTCTCCGTCCGTAGGGCGAGAGAAGAGATAGAGGTGCTGCACGTGGGGCATCGAGGCGGCGTGAGGGTATGTGTATATATAAAGCAAGAGTGCTTGACTTCGATAAGCCAAGCACTCTTCAGTTTTGGGGGTGGAAGATGGGATTCGAACCCACGACACCTGGAACCACAATCCAGTGCTCTAACCAACTGAGCTACAACCACCATATAAATGCTCTGCTTTTCGCTTGAGCACTGCAAAGGTAATACTACTTTCTCAATTCACCAAACCTACTGCGCGATGGTGGCTTCGAGGTCATGCCATAGCCGTTCGTCGGGCACGGGAGCTGTGAGCGTGAGGGCTTCCTTGCTCACGGGGTGCGTGAAGGATATCTGTCTGGAAAGTAGGCTGATACTCCCGCCGGGGTTGCTACGAGGTGCACCATACTTCAGGTCGCCCTTGATAGGGCAGCCGAGGGCAGCGAGCTGGCAACGGATCTGATGATGACGGCCCGTGTGGAGCTCGATCTCAAGGAGATGATAGTGTTCGCCCGAGGCCAGTAGGCGATAGGAGAGGCGGGCGAGCTTGGCGCCAGGCGTCGCAGCCCCTTGGCGAGCTACGTAGCTCTTGTTCTGCGACTCATTGCGCACGAGGTACTGCTCGAGGGTGTCGGAGTGCTTCGGCGGGCGGGCGGTGACGACGGCCCAGTAGCGCTTCGAGACGTCTCCCGTGCGGAAGAGCTCGTTCATGCGGCTGAGTGCCTTCGACGTCTTGGCGAAGAGGACGAGCCCACCCACGGGGCGGTCCAAGCGATGGATCACGCCGAGGTACACGTTGCCAGGCTTGTTGTACTTCTCCTTGAGCCAAGCCTTGAGGGCTTCGCTCATCGGCTCATCGCCCGTCTTGTCGCCCTGGACGATTTCGCCGGGGCGCTTGCTGACGCAGAGGAGGTGGTTGTCTTCGTAGACGACGGTAGGCTTATACATACGGGGATATGGGGAGGGGAGACTTAGTCCCCGATGAAGGTGCAGTTGAGTACCTCGCGGTAGCTATTGAAGATCGCGCTCTTGCTGATGAAGCCGAGGTAGCGCCCTTCCTCATCGACGACGGGCATCTTCCACGCCTTCGTCTCGTCGAAGAGGCGCATGACCTCCGTCATCGGGGTCGCTGAGGAGACCTTGACCTCGGGGGTGACCATGATCTTACGCACCTTGTAGCGGTCGTAGAGCTCGGGGCGGAACATGATGTTGCGTACATTATCCAGCTCGACGATGCCGACGAGTACCCCGCGCTCATCGACCACGGGGAAGGAGTTGCGGTGGCTCACCGAGATGACGCTGACCATCTCACCGAGGGTCATGTCGGGGGAGACGACCTCGAAGTCACGCTCCAGTACGCTCTCCAGATTCATCAGCGTCAGTACGGCCGTATCCTTCTGATGCGTGAGGAGCTTGCCTTGCTCTGCCAGACGGAGCGAGTAGATACTGTGGGGCATAAAGATACGGATCGTGGCGAAGGAGGTCAGCGACACGAGCATCAGTGGCAGGAAGAGGTTGTACCCTCCCGAGAGCTCAGCGATGAGGAAAACACCCGTCAGTGGGGCGTGCATCACGCCAGCGATCAGCCCTGCCATACCGAGCAAGATGTAGTTCTTCGGGGAGATGAAGACGTTGAGCGAACTGAAGTAGTTCACCAGATAGGAGAAGATGAAGCCCGTGAGCCCGCCCATGAAGAGGGTGGGAGCGAAGAGCCCGCCACAGCCACCGCCCGAGTTCGTCGCTACGGAGGCGAAGACCTTGAAGAGGACGGTGAGGAGGAAGAAGGCGAAGACCACCCAGTAGGAGTTCGAGAACGCCTCGAAGATACTCCCGTCAAGGAGCTGCGTGTACTGCCCATCCAAGAGGATATTCACCGAGTCATATCCTTCGCCATAGAGCGGAGGGAAGACGAAGATGAGCAGGGAGAGGATAGCTGCCGAGATGAGGTAGCGCAGGCGGATGTCCTTGATGCGCTTCAGCTCGCTCTCGAAGCGGAACATCGTCTTCGAGAAGTACAGCGACATCAGCCCGCACACCACGCCCAGCAGGATCATCAGCGGGATGCGCTCGATATGATAGGGGTCGGTCTGGATGAACTGGAAGAGGATCTCCTTCCCTGAGAGGACGTAGGCCACGGCAGCAGCCGAGACGGAGCTGACCAGGAGAGGGAGGACGGAGGCCATCGTGAGGTCAAGGAGTAGGACCTCGATGACGAAGACAAGCCCTGTGATAGGTGCCTTGAAGATGCCCCCGAGGGCACCAGCGACACCACAGCCGATGAGGAGCATAAGGTTACGCTGCTCGAGGCGGAAGAGACGTCCGAAGTTCGACCCCACGGCTGCACCCGTCATTACGATAGGGCTCTCAGCCCCTACCGATCCCCCGAAGCTAATGGTCAGAGCACTGGCTATGATGGAGCTCCAGGTGTTGTGCGGCTTGATACGGCTCTTACGCTGGGAGATGGAGCTGAGCACCTTCGTCACCCCATGGCTGATGTCGTCCCGCACGATGTAGCGGACGAAGAGCAGGGAGAGGAGAATCCCCAGCGCGGGGAAGAGCAGGTAGAGGTAGTGATGATCCTCGATATTCTGGAGGATGAAGGTCTCGACGACGTGGATGATGAACTTGAGGAGAGCAGCCACAAGCGCCATCGTCACCCCGATGAGAAGGCTCAGGATGAGGAGGAAGTAGCGCTCGCTGATGTGGCGCTCTCGCCAGCTGATGAGTCGGTCGAGCAGAGGTGTGATGGCTTGACTGAAGGCAGACATCGGCGTATGCAGCGGCTATGGGCGTATGACCTTGACCTCGCCCGTGGGACCGAGCATGATGATCTGAGAGGGTTCATGAGGCGTCTCGTCGCTCTGACGGTACTTGACGACATAGTCTACGCCAGCGACGATCTCGGGGCTGATGCCCGAGAAGAAGAGTGGGGTAGGCTCCCCACTGATGTTGGCGGAGGTGGAGACGATGGGACGGCGCAGGCGCTTGCAGAGGGCGGAGGAGAAGAGCTCACGGCTCTGGCGGATACCGAGGGAGCCCCCTTCGCCGAGGAGGTTAGGCGCTACGCCTGTGGCGTGGGGATAGATGATGGTGATGGGGCGCACGGCGAGCTCCATAAGGTCATAGGCGACCTCGGGGACTTCGCTCACCAGACGCTCGACTTCGTAGGTCTCTGCTACGAGGACGAGCATACTCTTGCTGTCTTCGCGGCGCTTGAGCTCGTAGATACGGCGCACCGCTTCTTCGTTGGTGGCATCGCAACCGATACCCCACACAGTATCTGTGGGATAGAGGATGATCCCACCGCGGCGCAGGGTTTCTACAGCTTCGTCCAGGTCAGCTTTGTCGTAAGGCTCTTGAGTAATCTTCTTTGTGTCCATCTCCATATATATAATAGGTAAGGACAAAGGTACGACCTTTTCCCCGTAGTCGCTCTGCCCGAAGCGGGTAATTCGAGACAAATAGCAGAAAAGGAATAGAAGCTACGAAGCCGTAGGTCCTATTGTCACTTGGTCGTCCTATAGAGGAGGGTGGCGTGAACCTATATTGGTCGATGGTACCACCAGTATTGGTTCGTTGCGTGACCTCTATTAGATTGTTGCTCTGCATAGGGATAAAAGTTGCGGACGAGTGCCAGATAAGTTGGGGCTACGTACGTGGCTCTAATATCTACGTACGTGGATATTTGGATTTGCGTGCCTGGTCTTTAAGACTACGTGCATAGATGTGGAAAAACCACTACGTGAAGGCACTTTTTCTTCACGGAAATGGCACTTTCCCCTCCGTAGGATCAGAGGAATACGCGTGATGAGGCGAAGGGCTTGTGTATCTCTTTGGAGAGGTATATCGGGGAGCTGGGCGTGCGATGCCTTAGTATTCTAAATAGAGGACAGGACTCTCGGCAACAGTCTCTATATATGCCCGTGGGCGAACCAATATAGCTTGACGCGCTCTCCTACAGCTTCACTCCACTTCCTCACGGACGCTCGGCTGAAGTGCTGTGTCAAGCACGAATAGCCTGCACCTTGATGTGGGCGCCGTGTGAACTTGTTGCTTAATAAAATTGATGTAATTAACCGTACCTTTGCTATATACCTGCATATAAGGGAATATCAAGTTGCTTCCGTAGCTCCTCGATATCTATCACAAGTATGGGGCGCTCTGTCCCAGCGAGCTTATAACTACCACCACTAATAGCGATGAATAGATTTACGCTAAGGCTCTTCCTGTTTTGTATGGCGATAGGCTGTGCTATCTCGGGAAGTGCGCAGACAAAGGTCACGGGGAGAGTCCTCGACGAGAACTGCCAGGGAGTGGATGCAGCCGTCGTCATGCTGGTAGCTTCTCCAGGAGATGTCCTCGTAGAGTCCGTACTCACTGATGCTGTTGGGCAGTATTCGATCCTCCAGCGCAAGGGAGAGTTCCTCCTTTGTATAAGGGCGCTGGGCTATAAGGAGGTGAAGAGAAAGATGGCTATCGCCTCGGCCGATACACTCCCCGATATCCAGCTGGAGGTAGAGGATGTTTCCCTAAAGGATGTCGTCGTCACCGCTCGCAAGTCCCGCTCGCTGACCAGCGCATCCAATGGGAAGATCCGGATTCACGTCGCTCAGTCTTACCTCACAGATATAGGGACTGCGCTGGATGTGCTGAAGCATTCTCCAGGCATCTTGGTGAGCAACAAGGGGGATATCTCCTTAGCGCCCATCGGGGGAACAGCGATATATGTCAATGGGCGGAAGCTGATGCTAAAGGGGGAAGAGCTATCGGCTTATCTACGCTCGCTCCCCTCCTCAAAGATCTCCAGCATAGAGACTTCCCCGAGTCCGAATGCTAGCTTCGGGGCTGATGGAGCTGGTGGTGTCATCAATATCATCACGAAGGCATCCGTTCGGTCTGGCTTTTACCTCACCACCTCACACAGCTTCGCCTATTGGGAGAACCTTCGCCAGAGCTCGGATCTCGCCCTATCTTACAATACAGATAAGTGGCAACTGGGGCTCAATTACAATCACGCCATTGGGCATCACGCGATGGACTACGGCTATGAGAGGCTTCAGGATGGGAATAAGTATCTCTCCGAGACGGTAGATACCGATATGCGTAACACCTATTCGGCGGGGATTGATTTCTCTTGGCAGGCCACTCCGACGAGTAAGCTCTTCGTCAATAGCTCGGTGAATCTACTCGCTGGTCCTGGGGTCACAGCTACGGAGACCCAAGTCTATCAAGGGACAACTACGCTGGACGGCATCCTTCGGGCGCGTAATGACTATGTGGAGCAGAAGACTCTCCGCTACAGCAATAGCTTGAACTATCTCTATCGCCCATCTGACAAGCACCAGCTCTCCATCACTGCGGACTGGACACGCTTTGACGGCACAGCGCGCTGTGAGCAGCCCAACACCTACTACTCTGCGACCAACATGCTGGTGCGCTCGGACTTCTTCTACTCACAGCCCGACAAGGATATAGATATCTATGCGCTCCTGGCGGACTATAAGTACAAGCCCAATGATGAGAGTGAATGGCTCGCTGGTGCTAAGACCTCCTTCATCAGAAGCCACAATACCTTCCTCTTTAAGAAGAATGGAGCTGTCGATAACCAGCGCTCAAATACCTTCCACTATGACGAGGGGAATATCGAGGGCTATACGCAGTACACCCATACTCTGGGGAAGCTGGAGCTTAGTGCGGGGCTACGTCTGGAGTATATGCACACCTCCAACAGGCTCAATGCCTATTCCAGTCAGGACGGGGAGGAGCATAGCGATAGCCACCTACGACTCTTCCCCAACCTGAGTATCTCCTATGCCCTCAATGAGCAGATCAAGGTAGCCCTGCTGTATAGTCGCCGCCAAGATAAGCCCCGCTACGAAGATCTTAACCCCTTTGAATACCTGCTTGATGAGTTGTCCTATTGGAAGGGAAACCCCTTCCTCAAGCCACAGATTAGCAATAAACTTATCCTGAGCTATGTGTGGAATAGCCTCTCTCTTAACCTCTCTTACTCCAAGCTCGACGACTACTTCACCTCGATCACAGATGCGCTCGGGACGACGAAGACCGTCATGACCACGAAGAATGTCGGGGCACAGCAGCAGGTGGGGCTGGAGGGACTCTTCTCCAAGCGCCTTACCCCGTGGTGGGACTTCAGTGCAAATCTCGGCTTGTACTACTTCGTGAATAAGCTGGACTACGAGACCTACAAGGAGGAATACAAGCGCCCCTCATACCTTATGTCGGTGAGCAATAGCATCCTTCTTCCCCTTGGGCTTAACCTTGAATTGTCGGGTCGCTATAACTCCAAGCGACAGGGTGGGAGCTACGAAGTCATCAAGCCCAATGGTAGTCTGGATATCGGGCTTAGCCGTATGTGGGCTGATGATCGCCTGCGCCTCTCGCTCTTGATGACGGATATCTTCCATACCGATCGCTGGGACAACTATGGGCACAAGGGGGCATTGGACCTGACTACGTGGTTCGGTAGCGAAAGTCGTAAGGTGATCCTTCGCCTTAGCTATAGCCTCGGTAAGCAGAAGTTTAATAAGGTGGAGAGCAGCCTCGGCGAGCTGGATCGACTATAGCTTCGGCAAAGGGCTATGCACTTCTATAGGGGAGGGTTGTATGAACCTATATTGGCTGATGGCGCGACCAGTGTTGGTTCGTCGTGTGACCTATATTAGGTTGTTGGTCCGCGTAGGGATAAAAGTTGTGGACGAGTGGCAAATAAGTTTGGACTACGTACGTGGCTCTAATATCTACGTACGTGGATATTTGGATTTACGTGCCTGGTCTTTAAGACTACGTACATAGATGCTGGAAAACCACTACGTGAAGGCGCTTTTTCTTTACGAGAATGGCACTTTCCCCTCCGCTGGATAAGAGGAATACTCGTGATAAGGCGAAGGTCTTGCCTGATCTCTTCAGAGAAGAGCATATCAGGGGGCTGTGAGTAGTCCTGTAGGAGTGCTTTTCTTTTTCCCTAAATACATCGTGGGCTACCCTCAGAAGGAGAGGGTAGCCCACGTTGTGTTTGATGTGAGGAGGAGCAGATGGCCTTAGCTCACGCGCTGGCTGACGTGGTCGATCCAGTCTTGATGCTCGAGGTACCACTTCACAGTCTTCTCCAGACCTTCCTCGAACTGAAGGCTGGGCTCCCAACCGAGCTCGCGGTGTAGCTTCGACGAGTCGATAGCGTAGCGCAGGTCGTGCCCCGCGCGGTCGGTGACGAAGGTGATGAGCTCCTCGGAGTGGCCTTCGGGGTTGCCCAGGAGGCGGTCGGTGACCTTCACCAGCAGGTGGATGAGGTCGATGTTGCGCCACTCATTGAAGCCCCCGATGTTGTAGGTGTCGGCGGTCTTCCCCTCGTGGAAGATTAGGTCAATGGCGCGTGCGTGGTCTTCGACGAAGAGCCAGTCGCGGATGTTCTCTCCCTTGCCGTAGACGGGCAGGGGCTTGCGCTTGCGGATGTTGTCAATGAAGAGGGGGATGAGCTTCTCGGGGAACTGGTACGGGCCGTAGTTATTCGAGCAGTTCGTCACGATCGTTGGCAGGCCATAGGTATCGTGGTAGGCACGGACGAAGTGATCGCTGGAGGCCTTGCTGGCAGAGTAGGGGCTGTGCGGAGCGTACTTGGTCTCCTCGGTGAAGAAGCCCCCGCCGATCTCCAGTGCGCCATAGACTTCGTCGGTGGAGATGTGGTAGAAGCGCTTCCCCTCAAAGCGCTCGGGCGTAGCGCCCCACGTCACGCGGGCAGCTTCGAGTAGGCTCAGCGTACCCATGACGTTGGTGCGGGCGAAGGTGAACGGGTCGGAGATGCTTCGGTCTACGTGGCTCTCTGCCGCCAGATGGATGATACCGTCGATGGCATGCTCCGTGATGAGAGCACGCATGCGCTCGTAGTCACAGATATCAGCCTCGACGAAGGTATAGTTGGGGAGGCTTGCGACATCCTCGAGGGTCTTCAGGTTGCCCGCATAGGTGAGCTTATCCAGGCAGACGATGTGGTACTGTGGATACTTATTGGCCAGAAGTCGGACGACATGCGAGCCGATGAAGCCAGCGCCGCCGGTGATGAGAAGGGAGCGGTGATAGTGCATGAGTGGGTGGTGAAGAGGATTATTCGGGGAGTGAGGCGGTGAGCTGCAGGCATTCCTCCAGCGCGGTGCGCCAGTGGGGGATGGTGATGCCGAAGGCTTCGCGCACACGTGCCTTGTCGAGGACAGAGTAATGGGGGCGCTCCGCACGTGTCGGGTACTCGCTGCTACGGATGGGATGGAGCTGCGTACTGTAGCCCGAGAGGCGGAAGATGGCTTCGGCGAAGTCGTACCAAGAGCACACGCCTTCATTGGAGAAGTGGTAGAGCCCAGTCTTGTCGAGCTGTCTGTGCTCAATGATCCTCACGATGAAGCGTGCCAGATCGAGTGCCGAAGTTGGGGTGCCGACTTGGTCGAAGACGACGCGCATCTCGGGGCGCTCCTTGCCGAGGCGAAGCATGGTCTTCATAAAGTTCGCTCCATAGGGAGCGTAGAGCCATGAGGTGCGCAGGATGATGTGGCGGGGTGCGAGGCGCTGTATCGCCTCTTCTCCACGGCGCTTCGTCTGCCCGTAGACGCCGATAGGCTCCGTGGGCATATCCTCCGTGTAGGGTATAGAGCTGCGCCCAGAGAAGACGTAGTCGGTGGAGATATGGATGAGGAAGATGCCGAGGCGCTCGGTGAGCTCCGAGAGACGTGCTATGGCAAGGTGGTTGACTTCGTCCGCCTGCTCGGGCTCGTCTTCGGCACGGTCGACAGCGGTGTAGGCTGCACAGTTGATGATGACTTCGATACCCTCACGGGTCGCGAACTGCTCGATAGCCGAGGTGTCGGAGAGGTCCAGCGTCTCTCTCGTAGCGAAGTGATAGTGGTCGGTAGCGCCCTGAGTGACGTGCTCGATGCAGCGCCCGAGCTGGCCTGAGGCTCCGAGGACGAGGATCTTCATAGATGATCGGGAGTAAGATTGCATGTGGAGTTAAAAAAACGATGGACAGTAAGTCATCAGAGCTCTCTGTCCTTAAGGAAGAAGACTTCTGCTGGAAGCATCAGTCTATGCCGAATCTTGTAGCTGTCTTGCACGAATGGATCCTCTGGACAGAGGGCTTCGTTGTCGTCGTGCTTTCTGTGAGGACAGCCTTCATAGATGGATCGACAATGTAGGAGGATCAGTGCTGCTGCACTGTTATCGTTAGATAAAGGTATAAAAAAAGGGTGAGCTACCCGTCTGGGAGCCCACCCTCTATATCGTGATCTCGGCGAGAGCTTAGTTGCGTCTGCCGAGGATGCGGAGCAGGTAGAGGAAGAGGTTGATGAAGTCGAGGTACAGGTGGAGTGCACCGAGAAGGGCAATCTTCTTCGTACGCTCTTCATCGCCGATAGACTCCGCGACCAGTGACTTGATCATCTGCGTATCGTAGGCCGTGATGCCGACGAAGACGAGCACACCGACGTAGCTGATGATCCACATCAGCGTATCGCTCTGGAGGAAGAGGTTTACTACGGTAGCGATGATCAGCCCGATGAGTGCCATATAGAGGTAGCTACCCATCTTCGAGAGGTCGCGCTTCGTGAAGTAACCGAAGGCTGCCATCACACCGAAGGTCGCCGCCGTGATGAAGAAGGTCGAGGCAATAGAAGCACCCGTGTAGACGATGAAGATAGGGCTTAGCGTGACGCCACTGAGTACGGAGTAGAGTACGAAGGCCCCCGTCGCTATTGGGATAGAGAGCTTCATGATGCTACGTGAGAGGTACCATACCAGAGCAAGCTCACCGATGCAGAGACCCCAGAAGAGCCCTTGGTGCTCAAATAGGAAATCTAGAAGGTTGGAGTCGGCGACGAAGAGAGCAGTAAGCCCCGTGATAGCCAGACCGAGGGTCATCCATACGAAGGCACGTACGACAGACTGACGCACGAGTGCGGGGAAGTCATAAGCGATGCGTGATGAGCTGAGTGGTTCGTCCTGGAAGGGGAATCGAGAGTTGTTCATGCGATGTGTGTAATGGAGATTTTGATATCAATATGCGGGGCAGGTGCTGAGACACCTGCCCCACGTTGGTTCCTTAGAATCGGATAGAGAGGGTAGCTACTGCCTTGTGACGCTGGTTCGTCTCCTTGATAGCCTGCATACCTACGAGTTCATCGGGCTTGACCTTACCTGCACGGATGTCAGCATCCGAAGCATTGAGGTAGGAGCCGTAGTCGTTGACGTAGGGGAAGGCGAAGGTGCGAGCCTTGGTGTCGGAGTAGACGTACGCCAGATCCAGCGAGAGGCTGGGGGTGATGCGGAAGCCTGCACCGAGCGAGTAGCTATTCTGGCTGTCGGGGAGGGTATAGTGTACCGCAGAACCCGATACGAGTACTTCGGTCGATGCCATGTCACCCTTGAGACGAGCGTTCTTGACGGGCGAAGAGGAGTAGCGATAACCGGCACGCAGGGCGATGCGGTTGCTAAGCATAGCTTCGGCACCGAGTCGGACGGTGTGGACACCACCAAAGTTCGTCTTCAGGCGAGCGTTGTCTTCCTCGAAGCCAATCTCACTGCCGTCATATTCGTCATAGGTGCTGTTGCTGAGGCGCAGAGAACCACTCGTATAGTCGTAGTCAGCGCTGATGAAGCCATGACGACCGATGAAGTAAGCACCACTGAGCCCGAAGCGCCAGTTGCCACGCAGTGCGTAGGTGTTAGCTGCATTCTTAGGCGTGACGACCTCGTTGGCCTTGTTATTATACCTGCCGAGGCTACCTGCCTGGAAGTCCATCTTCATCGAGTAGAAGGTGGGCGTATAGAGCGAAGCACCGAGGCGAAGCCCTTCGACAGGCTCGTAGAGAAGTCCGAGGCCGACGCTACCTCCGAAGCCTGATATGCTTCTGGTGTTCTGCAGCGTCAGGTAGTTGTTGCCACGGAAAGCCTCGTGGTAGTACGATGCCATCTCATAGTCCAGCGAGGAGAGCGTGAGGGCTGCCCCGAAGTGCAGGGCATCATTTGCCTCAAAGCCGAGGGCGATATCGTAGTCGGTGATATTCCCCTTCTCGCGTAGTACGAGGTCAGCGTTGTCGGGTAGACCGATGCTGGGCTTTGGATAGGGCGTCCCATCGGGAGCGGTGCTATACATATAAGCCGAGCGATAGCTTCTGCTGCCATTGTCGATATCGATCCATCCTGCGCCAGCACCGAGGATCGACATCCAGGGTATATAGTCGTTCTTAAAGGCTGCAGTCGTGGTGATGTAGCTCTTCTCGAAGTATTTATCGACGTTAGGGGATCGCTGGTTGTCGTAGCGAGCGTTATTCGTACGCGCAGCAGAGAAGTCTGCCAGCGAGGAGAAGTTCGCGCTCTGGGGCAGTGTAGCCGAAGCGTGGAGCTCGCGGTCGAAGCGCCCTGCATTGCGAATGCTGAAGGCGAAGGATACGGGGCCACGTGAGGCTCTATTCGTACCAGCCTGATAGGAGAACTCCTCAAAGAGGAACTTCCCCTTCATGTCCTGAGAGGTTGATGTACCGTACCAGACACCACGGTCGGTGCCGAAGCCACCACCGAGGGTCAGCGAGAGACGGTTGTTCCCACGGAAGAGGGAGATCCCCGCAGGGTTGCGTACGAGAGAGGCGACGTCAGAGCCCACGGCACCCATAGCGCCCGAGAGGGCAGCATAGCGTGCTGATCCTACAGGCTCATGAGGAGAGCCAAGGCGGAAGGCCTCCATCTCACTCTGTGCACTCAGTGATAGGGGTAGGAGGCTCAGTGCCACTACGCCTAAGATCTTATGCTTGATGTTCATGAGTTACCAGTCTAATCAAGGTGGAGTAAACGATATACCCTTAGGGCAAGTCTTAGCGACGACGTGGGGGAGCCGTGTAGCCACCGCCACCTCCAGAGTTGGAGTTGTTCGTCGAGTTTGAAGAGCCCTGGTCATAGCTGCGCTGAGGATAGCTGTCGTAGCTACGCTGCTGCTGTACAGGGCGGCTCTGCTGCGTGTGGGGATAGTCGCTGTAGATCGTACGACTCTGCTGTGACATACTACCCTGATCGTAGGAGCGCTGTGGGCCGATGTAGCCCTGATCGCGTACGCTGGAGTAGGCTGAGTAGCCACTTGAGCGGCGAGTCGTCGAGCGAGCCCCGTGCGAGTAGGGATTGTTGTAGTAGTGCTCGTTGTAGGCACGCGTAGCAGCCCCAGCGGCATAGCCGTAGTAGTAGCCGGGATAATAGCCACCGTAGTAGCCGTCATACCAGCCTCCATAGCGAGAGCCGTAGTACCCACCATAGTAGCCACGGGTGTAGCCATAGTAGTAGGGATCGTAGTAGCCCCCATACCAGCTACCGTAGTAGCGGGGATAACCGTAGTAGTAAGAGGAGGTGTAGAAGGGATCATACCATGAGCCCCAGCCCCAGCTGGTACCCCAGCCCCAGCGACTTCCCCAGAAGGGATCGCTGCTGCCTACGCGTACATAGACATCGGGTCCCGCATAGCGGTAGTCGATATCACTATACCAAGGGTCTGCGTCGATGTAGACGCGACGGGCTCCCTGGATCGTCATCGAGCCATCTCCGTAGAAGCGGCTGAGACGAGAGGAGTAGGGGCCGTAGACCTCTGCACCACCATCCTTCTGGCGCTGCTCCTTGAGCAGACGGCCCAGCTCGCTGCGGGTCAGCGTGATGGTGTCTTCGGGCAGGGAGAGGTGCCCATTGTATGCATCGATCTCACGATCGGCCTGCTTCTTCTTATAGTTGGCGATGAGTGCAGCCTGTTCCTTTTCCCAGGCTTCACGCTCGGCCTTCTCGGCGGCGCGGCGTAGCTCGGCCTTGCGGCGCTCTTCCTTATCGATCTTCTTGAGGTCGCTGCGGCGATAGTAGGCGTCGTCGAGGTACTTGTTGTCGGTCTGCGCCAGGGCAGCCGTACCTGACAGGAGCCCCACTCCCATCAGGAGGAATAGCTTCATTGTCTTCATAAGTCCAGTACGTCTTTATTATTCTATATATCCGTTGTCTTAGGCCCACGCTACGGCTTTTCACTCTCCTGGGTGGAGAGGCGCATTGTCGGGGTTTACAACGGTAAAGTTAGCATTTGTTTACGAATAGCAAAGCGCGTGCCAGTACTCCCGACTTCTGGTTATTTGTCCAGAAATGTCCGCTATCCTATGTCAAGATGACGTGATGTGCGGTCGGAGTACTGCTCTTGGATATGCTTCGTAGTCTGCCGAGAGACCCTACGAGAGGAGGTGATTAGTTGGGGAGAGTGGTCGTCGGAGCGATAGAGTTGTTGGTCTCGCTATCGTCACCATTCTCCTTATTGTACTCTTCGACGAGCTGCTTGAGGGCGCGGTGGTAGAAGGCGACCGTAGAGGCCAGAGCGTCGCTCATGCGGAGCGCGAGGCGGTCTATGGGCGTACCAGGCATGATGAAGGCTTCGACCGAGAAGACGATATCGCCCTCTTCATCGACATAGGCCTTACTGACCTTCTGGTCGAAGTCCGTCTTGGCGCAGGCCTTGTAGAGGAAGGCTTCGTGCACGTCATCGAAGGCTGCACGCTCAAAAGTGGCACGTACGAGGAGGAACTCAGGGTCATCCTCACGGTAGTAGAAGCAGCAGAAGATGCCTTCGTTCTTATAGACGATGCGGATCTCGTTGTCGCGCTCGGGGCGATAACCTTCCTTGGAGAGTGCTTCTAAGATCGTGGGGAGGACAGACGAAGGTGCGAGAGTCGCTGCCTCGCTATTCTTTTTGGTAAACTTATCAAAAAGTGCCATTGCTCTAACTAAAATTGGTTTGTATTTGACAATGGCCCATGCAGCTTGCGCTATGTGGGCTTCTACACAAAGATAACCTTTTAGGGATTAATAGCCTTTTAGGCTCCGTGTGGAAGTAGGGCTTACGCATCAAAATCGCTGGGCTGTATCGAGGAAGTAGCTACCAGCGTGAAGCGGATTATTCGGTAAACTTGCCCTGTATTGAGGCTGTTTCGCAGTCTCCTGCCCTCTATTTATTCAGCTAAGGTATTGCACGCCCAGCTCCCCGATATACCTCTCCGAAGTGACCAGGCAAGCCCTTCGCTTTATCGCGAGTATTCTTCTTGTTATGTGGAGGGAAAAGTGCCACTCTCGTGAAGAAAAAAGCGCCTTCCCGTAGTGGTATTCTTCTATCTATGTACGTAGTCTTAAAGACCAGGCACGTCAATCCAAATATCCACGTACGCAGATATTAGAGCCACGTACGTAGCCTAAACTTATCTGCCACTCGTCCACAACTTTTATCCATACGCGGAGCAACAACCTATGCCTATACTAACCCTTTTAGATCAGCGGTATTGCACACACTATATATAAGGTAGAGGTCTGCTCCGATGGGCTGTGTAGCCTCGGGGCAGACCTCGGTAAGAGGGCGGAATAAAGTCGGGAGGGGCAGGCTTAGCGCTTGCGGTCGACGAGGAAGCGCAGGTGCTGCAGGACGGTCGTCACGAGTCCGTAGTGGTGGCGCATGACGTGGAAGCGCTCGATGAGGGAGGCGCGATGGTTGGCTGTCGTCGTCCCTTCGTTGAGGTAGAGCGCTATGGGCTCGGGGTAGAAGGCTGTGGTCTTGGCTTCCTTGAGTACACGGATGCACCAGTCGACGTCGGCAGAGAAGCGGTAGTGTAGATCGTAGTGGGGCGAGATACTTCGCTTAGCGACGAAGGCCTGATGACAGACGAGCATCCCCGCGCGGAAGCTACGCCAGTCGAGCTGGTGAGGAGGGCGCAGGCGTCTTAGCCCGAGGTCGTGATCTTCGGCATCAATGAGACGCGTGTCTCCGTAGAGTACGTCGGGGAGGCTGTCGCCCGTGCAGGTAGCTCGGACGAGATCCTCAACGGTGGTGGGGCTGGCCAGGGCATCGCCTGCATTGACGTACCATACGTAGTCGCCCGTAGCTCGGTCGAGCCCCTTATTCATCGCATCATAGATCCCCTTATCACGTTCGCTATAGATCTCGGCCTCGGGAGCCAGCTCGCGGACGAGCTCCAGCGTGTTGTCCTTAGAAGCTCCGTCGATGATGAGGTACTGGATGTTCGGATAGGTCTGTGCCGAGACGCTGCGGAGCGTGCGGGTGATCGTGCTGGCAGCGTTGTAGCAAATCGTGATGATGGATATACGTGGTTGCATCGTAGCAGGCGGGTATAGGTGATTATTCAGCGGAGCTGTCTCTGTCAAGCGCCGTGCGGTAGAGCTCCACAAGGCGGGAGGCTACGGCAGGTGCTCCGAAGCGCTGGGCGCTCTCGCGGCAGGTGCGGGGGGAGAAAGCCCCTGCGTCGTCTCGCTCTCGTCCAAGGAGGGTAGCGAGGCGATCGGCATAGACCGCCGTGTCATAGGCGGGGACGAGGTAGCCATTGACTCCGTCGAGGATGATATCTTCGGGCCCCGAGCAGCGGAAGCTCAAGGCGGGGGTGCCCACGGATAGTGCTTCGACGAGCGTCTGCCCGAAGGTCTCATAGACGCTCGTGGAGATGAGTACGTCTGAGGCGGCATAGAGGCTCGCCAGCTGTGCGCGCTCACGGATGCTCCCGAGGGCGATGTGGGGAAGAGCGAGGCTGTCGAAGTAACCCGCACGGCGGATGCCCCCTACGAGCAGGAGTGTCGTGCGCTCGGCGATCTCAGGATGGCGGAGCTGGAGCTGCTCAGCGATCTCCATCAGGAGGTGTGGCCCCTTAACTTCATCATCGAGGCGGGCAGCGACGATGGTGACGTAGTAGCGCCCAGCCTCGCGGGTGAAGGGTGGGGGTGTCGCAGCTGCTGTCTCAGGAGAGAAGAGGCTGAGGTCAATGGGATTGGCGAGGATAGCAGGCGCTCCATAGCGCTGCATCAGTGGGCTTCGCTCGAAGAGCTTGGCTTCGGCACTGCTGACAGCGATATAGCGGAAGGGCTTCTCTGCGAGGAAAGCCTTCTTCCGAAGAGTCGTCCGTGAGAGGTCGTGCTCTTGATTACTCGCCAGGAGGGGGCAGTAGCCGCAGCCTGCTTGGTAGCGTGGACACTCCTTAGCGCCCTCACGCCCCAGCTCCAGAGGGAGGTGACAGATACCTGTGGCAGCCCACAGGTCGTGCAGGGTGGAGAAGACGGGCTTACCGAGGGCAGCGAGCTTCTTGAGGGTGGTGAGGGAGAGGAAGCCTTGGTTGATCCAATGTAGGTGAAGGATATCGGCTTCCCTTACCCACGGGTGCGAAGCGATATCACAGCCCCAGCGTGCCGTCGAGACGCGGAAGAGGTGCTGCCGAGAGCGGCCGTTGCGCAGGTAGATCTCCAGGCGCTCGAGGAGGAAGGCCGTCTTGGCCCAGAGGCGTCGTGGGGTGGTATCAGCGACGGAGGCGATACGCTCATCCTCCGTACTCTTCTTCACGACGAGCATACGTACCTCGATGCCGACAGCCGTGAGGGCATCAAGTAGGCGGCGACAAGCCTCTGCCGCTCCGCCGCCCTCGTCAGAGGTGCAGAGCAGAAGTACGCGAAGGGGCGCTTTGCCTTGGGGACTTTTCGGGAGGCTCGTCACGTGTCGGTGGGATTAGCGGCGTAGGCGCTTGGGGAGCTTGCCCTCGAGCATACTCATCAGCTCAGGCGTGATGCGCAGAGCCAGGAGCGCGAGGAGCAGACCCAGCCCCACGAGAGCCGAGCGGACGAAGAGGTCGATCCATACCGAGCTGAAGGTGGGGAGGACGGCATCAATGCCCCATGCCACGGCTGCGATCGGTATCAGAAGGAGCATACGACTGGTGAAGGGACTGACGTGCATCTTCACACTCAGCAGGAGCTGCTGCAGGCCGTAGCTCACGATATTTGTGAGGAGCATCGCCAGCGCTGCGCCGAGTGTGCCGTAGGCTGGGATGAGGAAGACGGTGGAGACGAACGACATCACGAGCACGCTGATCGTGTAGTAGATATTCCACTTGTAGTAGCGTGAGGTGCTGACGACCGTATGGCTGCAGGTCAAGGTCAGCTCGACGAGCTTCGCCAGCCCGAGGTAGAAGAAGATCCACTTACCGCCGGTGAACTGCTCGCCATTGGGCATGATACCGAAGATGTTGTCGATATTCACCCAGATCATCGCGAAGATCAAGAGCCCCGAGAGGAGCTGATAGAAGGCCACGAGGCGGTAGACCTCCTCGACGCGCTTCGTGTCGCCGTGCTTCGCTGCCTCGGCGATCTTCGGAGCTGCCACATTGAGGATGGCGCGCATCGGTATCTCGATGATCGAGACCATATAGAAGGCCATCGTATAGACCCCAGCGGAGGAGAGTCCCCCGCGGTCGATGAAGGCTACCATGAAGAGGTCCATACGCCCCGCCAGCGTGATGCCCACCGAGCTCAGCGTATAGAGTGCCGTATAGCGATAGAAGCCACGACGCATCTCGGGCGAGACGTAGCTGGGGTTGTGGCGAAGGCTCAGCGAGGTGATCTGCCCGAGGTAGACACCGCTGGCGAGCATACAGATGCCGAAGCTCCCGATGAAGCCCCACACCATCGTCGTGAAGTCAATGTAGCCGAAGGCGTAGAGCAGGTAGGCAGCGAGCTGGAGTACACGCAGGAGCACCTCCTTGATGCCCTTCGGTACCGCTACATGCATCAGCTGGTAGGTGTAGAGCTCGAAGATCGTCCAGCCCATCGTGAAGAGTGTCAGCGGTATCACGGCATAGTAGAAGTCCGCGAGTAGTGGGCTTCTGTCGCTGTAGAGCGACATCAGCGGGCCCTTGGCAAGGATGTAGAGGAGCGTCATCAGCACGGCACCGATCGCCCCGACGACTGTCACGTAGTAGAAGAAGCCGTGGTTCGGCCCGTCCTCAGCGCGGTAGGGGTTGGTCTCGGAGTCGCGGAAGAAGGGGAAGTAGCGACTGAGTGAATAGGTCATCCCGAGCATGCCCAGCCCTGAGAGCTGTGTCGCCAGCTCGGGCAAAAGGCGCGTCAAGCCAATCTCCTCGGGAGTGAGGAACTTGGCCAAGATGAAGAAGGTCGTCAGGAAGCCTATCCCGACGCCTATGTAGGTCACGATGGTACCAGTGATACTTTCCTTTGCTGCTACGCTCGCCATGTATAGTTGTCTATCCTCGCTCCGCAGTAGAGTAGGCGCGGTGGAGGAGATAAAAGTCCATAAGGGTAAGGGCCGTCATCGCCTCGACGATGGGTACGGCACGTAGGGCGACGCATGGGTCGTGGCGCCCCGTGATAGAGAGGGTAGTGGGTGTGCCATCAGTGCGACAGGTCGTCTGCTCGCGTCCGATGGAGGAGGTGGGCTTGAAGGCCGTGCGGAAGGTGAGTGGTGCACCCGTGCTGATGCCACCGAGGAGACCACCGCAGTGGTTGGTCTGCTGCTCGATAGCCCCTGCTTCGGTGGAGACGAAGGGATCGTTGGCCGCTGACCCGTACTCAGAGGCGAGTGCAAAGCCATCGCCTATCTCGAAGCCTCGAGCGGCATTGATACCCATCATCGCTGAGGCCAAGCGGCTGGAGAGCTTGTCATAGAGTGGCTCGCCTAAGCCTGCGGGGAGGCCATCGACACGGCAGGAGATGACCCCTCCGATGCAGTCGCGGCTATCGCGTGCCTCGGCTACGGCTGCAGCCATGCGCTCTGACGCCGCCTTGTCGGGGCAGGGGACGACCTGCTCATAGCGTCTCTGGAGGAGCACCTTATCGCCCTCGGTGAGATGAATCGCCTCATACAGATGGCTGTCATCATAGTGGACAGTCCCGACTTGACTGAGGTAGGCGGAGATGCGCACACCCTCGGCTCGTAGCCACTGATCACAGAGAGTACCTGCGACGACACGCACGACGGTCTCACGCGCTGAGGCTCTCCCGCCACCTCGTGGGTCGCGGTGTCCGTACTTCGCCTGATAGGTGAAGTCGGCATGCCCAGGGCGGTAAAGGTCACTGAGCTGTGAGTAATCTTGGCTTCGTGTGTCGGCATTGTCGATGACGAAGGCAATGGGAGTGCCCAGCGTCCGCCCCTCATAGATACCCGAGAGGAAGCGTACCTTGTCGCTCTCGCGCCGTGGGGTAGTGAGGTTGCTTCGTCCGCCTTGTCTGCGACGTAGAGCTTCCTCGATAGCGGCTTCGTCAATGGTGAAGCCTGCAGGGAAGCCGTCGAGCACACCACCGAGGGCGGGTCCGTGGGACTCACCGAAGGAGGTTAGGCGAAGGAGCCTGCCGAAGGTATTCATCGTGATGGGCGGGTGAAGGGGGTGATATAGCAAAGCACGGATGCCCACGAGCCTCAGGCTCAGGGTATCCGTGCTCTATGATTACGCGTGCTTAGTGGCAGCCACAGCCACCGCCGCAACCACCTTCTTCGTGGCCTTCGTGATCGTGGTCATGGTCGCAGCCACAGCCGCAGCCACCATCATGCCCGCCGAAGAACTGCTCGATCTCCTCGGGCGTAGCATCGTGGACTTCCTTGATAGCGCCGATGAAGTGGAGGTCTTCGCCTGCCAGGGGGTGGTTGAAGTCGAATACGACGACTTCGTCCTTGATCTCAAGGACGCTACCACGGATGATCTGCCCGTCGGGCGTGTGCAGGGGCAGCGTAGCACCTTCGACGACCAGAGCGTCGAGCTTGCCTTCGCTGTCTACGAAGATCTCACGGGGCAGCTCCTGGACGGCTTCGTCAGAAGGCTCGCCGTAGGCATCTTCGCACTTGAGGACGAAGTCGAACTTGTCCCCTGCCTTGAGGCCGAAGAGCTGCTTCTCGAAGGCGGGCAGCATCATACCCATGCCCTGGATGTACTCCAGAGGACGGTCGGGGGTGGTCTGCTCCATCAGGATACGCTCGTTCTCATCACCGACGTACAGCTCGTAGTCGAGTGCGACGAACTTATTAGGTGCTATCGTCATAATCTACACTATGATATTTAGGATGTGAATAATGGGATGCTCCTACCTCATACAAGGCGGGAGGCATCGCCGAACTGGCGCAAAGTTAGCTAATTCTCACCGAATAGCTTGAGGTGTGCGCTGCCACTGCATAGAGCTTCGTCGTTACCGCGAGTATTCCTCTTATCCAGTGGAGGGAAAAGTGTCCTTCTCGTGAAGAAAAAAGCGTCTTCCCGTAGTGGTATTCTTCTATCTATGTACGTAGTCTTAAAGACCAGGCACGTAAATCCAAATATCCACGTACGTAGATATTAGAGCCACGTACGTAGTCCGAACTTATTTGCCACTCGTCCACAACTTTTATCCCTACGCGGAGCAACAACCCAATATAGGTCACTTCACAAAGCTATATAGGTCGTGATGCGGACCTATATAGGTTGACTCAGCGACCAATATAGGTTCGTACCCCTTACCGCTATGGGTCTGGGGTAGCACCTTCGTGGAGATGAGGGAGGAAAGAGGGGTAGGCGCCTTTGCTGTAGCGACTTAGAAGGGGTAGCCGATAGCCAAGTGGAAGCCTAAGGCATCGCGGAAGCTGGGGATATTGTACCAGCCACTTCGTGTCGTCTTATAGGGGAGGTGGAGGCCCACACCGACATCGAAGCGCACGACGAGGAACGAGAGGTCATAGCGCAGACCTGCTCCCGTACCTACGGCGACTTGGTCGAGGAACTTACCCAACGAGCCTGCTTCGCTGAGTGCAGCCCCAGGACGAGAGGTGTCGGGGCGCAGGAGCCATACGTTCCCCGCATCGAGGAAGACGGCACCGTAGCAGCTGCCGAAGAGGTGACGGCGGAACTCGGCGTTCGCCTCGAGCTTGAATTCGCCCACGCGGTCCATGAAGGAGTAGGCATTGACGGTCGTGGGATTGTAGCTCCCTGGGCCAAGGCTTCGTACCGTGAAGGCACGGATACTATTGGCTCCCCCGACGTAGAACTGCTCGATATAAGGTGCCGTAATGGCATTGCCATAGGGATAGATAGCTCCCGTAGCGAAGTGGGTAGCCAGCGTCTGCTTGCGGTCGATGCGGTAGGAGTAGCGGAGGTCAATGGCAGCCTTGACGAACTGTGCGAAGGGCACACCGAAGAGCGTCTTCGTGTCATTGTACTCACGACCGAAGGCCCTCATCGTAGCATTGACGAGGTTCCCAGCCTCACTAATTTCCCCCGAGAGCTGCATGTAGTGTGGGCTGTCGTCCTCGCGGTGGGTATAGGTGAAGCCGTAGCCGATCTTGGGGATGAACTGATTGCTCAAGCTAAGCCCAAGGGCGGGGTTGGCGAGGATGAGCTGGTCGAAGCGCTCCGTCGTACGGGTCAGCCGAGTGAAGTTCAGGCTGAGCGGCGTGATACGATGGCTCCATCTGCTCGACGGCTGGAAGTTGTAGTCCATCGTGAAGGAGAGGGAGCGTAGGGTATAGTAGCGCGCGTGATTGACACTCTGCAGAGCGACCTTGAAGCTCGTCGACGTCGGGTACTTGTAGTACGCATCGATGAGGCGAGGGAAGAGGATCGAGGGGAAGGTGAGGGAGAGGTCGGCACCGAGCTGATAGCTATTGATAGACACCGAGTAGGAGTCTGCAGGGCTACGCCCCGTCTGCCACTCATAGGAGCCAGAGACGCTGGCGGAGAGCTTCTCTCCTCCGCCGAAGACGTTGCTTCGCTCGATAGCTGCCGAGATACCTGGCCCGATGAAGCCCGTAGACTTACGCATGAAGGCCGTCCCGAGGTAGGTGCTCCAGGGCTTGTCCTTCCTGAGGAGGATCATCAGATCGAGCGTGCCGATGCTGTCTGCGACGCTCGAGAAGGTGGGGCGCTGTACGGCGGTCGAGTCGCTCGTGCTACGCATCGCTGTGCTATCTACCGCTGTGGAGTCCTTGGTGAAGGTCTCACGAGGGGTGAAGTAGAATTCTACGGAGGAGAAGGCATTGAGCCCCGTGAGTGCCGATAGTGTACGCTCCTCCTCAAGACTGCTGTAGAGCTTGCCAGGGCGGATGCGGATACGGGTCTTCAGTGCACCAGGACGGACGATGGGGCGCCCCGAGTAGTACAGAGCGATGCTGTCGGTGAGGGCTACGCTATCCGTCGTGGTGAGGTTCGTGGGGGCTTCAGGATCTTCGGGGAGCTGGCGGAGCATGATCTTCCCCACACGCCACTGGCGCAGTGCTTCGGGAGGTGTGGTCGCAGAGAGCACTGTGCGTAGGTTCACACGCTGCGGGGTGATGAGGGTATCAGCTTCGTAGCCGATGTGCTCAGACTTGAGGTAATAGTAGCCGTGCTCACGGAGGAAGGCACGGGTGACGGTGCGGTCATCCTCGAGCGCAGCGATGGAGAAGGGGCGTCCCTTCTGTAGGGCACTGAGGCGGTGATGGTAGAAGTATCTCCCAGGACGGATGTAGACACGAGGGAAGTATTGCACGCTGTCTAAGAGGAAGAGTGGACCCAGCTGCATCTTGTAGTCCACACGTGCCTGCATAGAGTCGGCTGTGGCGGGGATGATCTCGGAGCTGGTCGTAGCTCGGAGGTAGCCGTGCTCACGGAGCGTCTGCTGGGCGACCTTGGCACGCAGGCTGGGGCTGACGTCTCGCATCCAGACGGGCTTGGCTGTGAGGCGACGCATCACGCGCCCCGCAAGCGTAGAGTCCGCAGAGAAGTGCATGTAGATAGCAGGGCTCAGGAGCGCAAAGGGGAAGCGTATAGAGCTGCTGCCGAAGACCGACCCGTTGGGCGCATAGTTGAGGCGCTCCTCGGCAGCGGCTATCGCCTGCTCAGCGTAGGAGTGCTGGGGGCGATCGGAGACCTCGATCTTGCGGATACCTATATAAATCTGATCATCTGGACCCTGATACTTCCTTATCGAGCACGCCCCGAGAGCGAGGAGTATGAGGACGGTAAGGAGGCGGGTAGTGAGACGGATATGCATAAGTGGGATAGGTGTAGATAGGGAGGGCTGGAGGCCTTACTTCGCTTGGTAGCGGAGAGTGGGCATCGAGTCGCTCGTGAGGCTCGGCTGAGTCGAGAGCGTATCGAGACGGGGCTTCCATGCTTGGCGGAAGAGCGTCGTTGTGGTGTCGGTCGTCGTCTTCTTGCGCTTACGGCGGAAGAGGTCGAGTAGGCTGGACATCTTGCGGCGTATGACATACCCCACACCCGTCTCGGAGAACTCCCCTTCGAGGACGTTATCGGTGACGAGCTTGTGGTAGAGACTGAGGTACTGCTCACCGCTCTTATCGAGCTGGTACTGCAGCGATACGTTGTCGAGGAAGGTCTGCCCCTGGTTCGTCACGCCTGCGCCACTCTGCACCTTGCCCCCTACGATGATACGTATGCGGTCATTGTAGAAGCGGCGGCTGAAGCTATAGGTGAAGTCCGTGCGAGCAGCCTCACCCGAAGAGCCATCGTAGTGGTCGACGCCGAGGTTGAGGTCGGTGCCTTGGAGGAGCTTGCCTGCGGTCTTGTTGATCTGTGACTGCAGGAGTGAGGTCAGTGCGGAGTTGAGGTCCAGATTGCCTGCCCCCGAGCCACCTGCCAGATACATACCTGTCGCCATAAGGGCGATGGCTTGCTTGCTCTGCTCTTCCTTGGTCATCGTCGAGATGCTATTCTGCACGGAGAGGTTCTCCGGAGCGGAGATGCCGAAGCTGAGGTTCATCTTGCTGACGTAGTCCTTGATGAGGATGCTGACGTTGAAGTTCACACGCTGGGAGTTCTCCGATGAGCTGGATACGGTGGCCTTGACCTTATTGACCGCGGAGAAGTTGAGGTAGGGGTTGGATATCGGTCCCGTCCACGTGAGGGTGCTGGTGGGGTCGATGGAGAAGCGCTTATTGCCTACGACGGGGAGGGTGTAGCTCAGCTCGCCACCACCACTCATCTCGTAGCGTCCCGTCATGCTCATCTCGCCGTAGGGCGGATAGGTGAAGTGGAGCGTGCCGCCTCCCTGAGCATGGACATAGTCCGTGCCGCCAGCCGTGAGGTCAGCGCCGATACGTACCGAGGGATCCACGTTGATCGTTAGGTTCACATCAAGCCCGCCGAGAGAGGTGGGGGCAACCTCTACCTTCTTGGTGAAGAGGGTGTCTGAGAAGTCTATGAACTGGACGAGCTGGTCTGTCTGCTGGCTGGCTGTCAGCGGGTCTTCGCGCATGACGTAGGTGCAGTTTGTACCGCTGAGTACGTTCACACTACCGCGGACGCGCAGTGAGGTAAGGGGACCCGTAGCCACCATACGTGTCGAGGCGATGATCTTACCATAGAGGAGCTGGTCGTCGCGGGTGGGGCGAGGCTCGTCGAGGAGGGTCAGCTCATCAGAGGTGATGCGTAGCGAAGCCGTAGCCTGTGGTGTGGTACTCTTACGTATCGAGCCATCGATATAGATTGCCTTCTTCGGATCTCCTGAGGGACGTAGCGCATAGTGGTCGAAGAAGATATCTGAGCCCTCCATGCGTACGGGGATAGAGTCGAGAGCAAGGTGTGTCCCGTAGGCGTTGAGGTTCAGCATACCCTTGTTTAGGTGCATCTGCCCCGAGAGAAGTGGCTCGGTGAGCTTCCCTGAGAGTCTGATACTCCCGTCGGCAGTCCCCGCAAGCGTGGTACTATTCTCCGCGAGGAAGGGGTTCGCAAGCTCCAGCGGGAAGGAGGTAAGCGTGAGTGTTCCCTTGAGCGGAGATACCTTCTCACGAGGATAGTAGATCCCATCGATGCTCATCGCAGGCTGACCGTTGTAGCCGATCTCCCCTGTGATGTAGTGGGAGTCACCGCTACGTGGCTCGTAGAAGAGGGAGGAGGTGAAGTGGCCGAGCTTCTTGTCCTCGTAGCGTAGGTCGCTGATGGAGAGGTCGCCTGAGATCGTAGGCTGCTGGCTGAGGTCGCCCTTACGCTGATAGTGGACGTCGCCGAAGAAGATACCACCGACATCGGGTAGCCCCAGACTGCGGTAGTCCTCAAGATGGAGGTTGCTTATGCTGAGTAGGATGTCCTGTACTCCTGGTGTATCTTCGGTGCCCTGCAGGGAGAATTCGCCTCGCTTCTCGCCGGTGAGCTTGAGTGAGCCGAGGAGGAAGTTGTCCCGCTTGCGCAGGCTGAGCAGGTTGTCGGGGTTGATGGCGTAGTCATTGGAGGCGATACGCAGGCGGTCACCGAGGAAGTGGAGCTGGTAGGCTTCGCCCGACCAGCTGCCCGAGGCCTCGGCTGCATGTACCGTTTGTCCTCGCTCATCCTGATAAGAGACGTCGAGGTGCCCGCCCTGTAGGCTTGTGCGCAGGTCGGTATTGATGGTGAAGCCCTCCTGCTCGCGGAAGTGGGACTTCATCACCGTACCGAAGAGTGCGAGGGACATACTGTCGCCTCGTGCGATGGCTGTGCGCTCGGTGGAGATATTGAGCTGGGCCGCGTTGATGCGGAGGGTATCAACGCGAAGATCGGAGAGGCCTACGGAGCCACTGATACCCTCTTGGGGGGAGGTCGCGAGGTTAGCCGTCAGAGAGCCTACAGCGATACGCTGCTCTGCGAGGTAGTAGCGGAGAGGGTTGTCCTTGCCCATGGAGAGACTGAAGGTCGCCTTCGGAAGGTGGACTGCAAGGTCCTCAAGGTACTTCGTCGCGGACTTCCCCGAGGTGATGAGGTCGATCTGACGGAAGGTCTCATCGAGGAGCGTGGTGACTTCCTTCTGCGCTATGGTAGGACTGGCCTCGACGTAGAGCGAAGATTTCATATCGCCCGAGGTGAGGCTCGCATGGATATCTTGCGGCGAGGTGGAGACGTGAAGCTCGGCTCGAGGTGGAGCGATCTTCTCATTACCCATAGTGAAGTTCATCCCGTCGAGTACGGCCTGTATGGTGTGCGTGTCCTTGAGGTCGGAGCGGAGCTCACCTTCTAGACGTAGCTTCCCTGCAAGGGGCGTC
Organism: Porphyromonas sp. oral taxon 279 str. F0450; assembly: GCF_000292995.1. Lineage (NCBI taxonomy): Bacteria > Pseudomonadati > Bacteroidota > Bacteroidia > Bacteroidales > Porphyromonadaceae > Porphyromonas > Porphyromonas sp. oral taxon 279. The sequence continues at coordinate 49,864 of NZ_ALKJ01000033.1, forward strand.
TCGGAGAAGCCCAGGCGCTGGAGGTCGAGGTCAACGAGCTCCAGCCCGATGCCTGTATTGATGCCTTGGCGGGAGAAGATCCCATCAAGCTGAAGCGTGAAGTTCGCCCCAGGGTTCATGCTGTTGAGGGAGAGGCCAAGGTTCCCCGATTGGAGGGAGCCGTCGAGGGTAATGTCTCGTAGGTGTAGACTCCCGCGATTCGCTTCATGTAGTCGGCCTCGGATAGAGAGCTGCGTGTGGGGACTGAGTGGATCGAAGCCGCGACCCTGAAGAGCTACGTCAAGGCTAACCAGCCCGATGGAGTCCTGAGGCATGAAGTGGCGGCCATCAATATCCTGTGCCTTCAGCACGAGGTCATAGGTCTTCGTGGCCTCAGTGAAGTGCCCCTTCAGCTGGAGCTTGCCCGTGCCCTCCTCTGCTGTGAGGTCACCCACATAGCGACCTCGACGTATGTCGATGTCGCCAGAGATCGTGAGGGGGCTGGGGATGCGATAGGTCTTAGCTTGCTCGGGTGCGAGGAGGCCGAGGAGAGTATTGGCCTTGGGGCCTACACGGCCACGGAGCTTGAGACGGCCCGAGCGGTGCATCTCAAGGACTTCGCTGAGCGTACCCGAGAGATTGAGGTCGAGGATGTCGGGCCACTTGAGCTCGGCCTGACGAATCTGTATTGCAGTGAGTGTCCCCGTCAGCTCAGCCTGCATCTTGAGTGGAGCGAGGAGGCGGTGGCGGGCAAAGGTGTTGAAGAGTTCGCGCCCATCAGGGGTCTCTTGGAGCGTCTTACCTGCGAAGAGAAGGATGTCCTTGATGCCGAGAGAGGTGTTGGTAGATAGCTCCAGCTGTGCCTTGCGGTCGGACTGTAGGAGGCTCCAGGGCATGGAGAGATAGCCCTTAATGGAGGAGGCATCGGTGATGAGGTCAAGCCCATCAAGGCGCATAGCAAGGCTGTCCATCTGATAGCGTCCGCTGAGATGGAGGAGCTTCAGCCCCGACTGCTCACGGAGCTGTGCGTGCCGTAGAAGGAGGCTAAGTCGCATACCCTCAGAGTCAATGTCCTCACCCTCGAGGTGTAGGTCATGGAGCTGGATATGCTGGGGATCGAAGAAGGGTAGCTTGGAGAAGTTCTGGTCAATGGAGTAGCGTAGGCTCTTCGCATCGATCTTGGTGTGCGCGACCTGGAAGCGCATCTTATTGAGGTCAGCTTCCCCGCGGTCGATCTTGAGGCGGTCAACATCCGCATCGATGAGGAGTGAATCCAGCGGCATGGCAACCTCAATGCGAGTCTTCTGCAGGTCGATCTCGCCAGTGCGGATGAGCCACTTCAGCGGCTCACTCTCTTCCTCAGGCTTCTTCGTGGTGTCGGTCGAGTAGTAGCGGATGTAGCCCCCCTGGGTCGTGAGGCGATTGAGGTCAACGCGTTCCTTGTTGAGATCGACGAAGAGCTGCTCGGCAGTGGCTGCTGGGAGGTGTACTTGGAGGAGACTCAAGCCGAGGCTGTCGCGCTGATTGTAGGTCAGGCTGTCGAGGGCAATACGAGGGACCTCGACTTGGCTGTCGAAGAGGGGGCGCAGGGTGGGGGAGAGGCTGAGTGCCCCGACCGAGATAAGGGTGTCGCCAGGACTGCGGAGGACCTGTAGCTTCTGAAGCGAGAGGTCGAGGGGGAAGGCGAGATGAATGTTCCCGACAGATACCTGCATCCCTGTCTTCTCCGATAGGTAGGCAGCGGTGCGCTGTATGACAAAGCGCTGCACGGGCGGTACGTATAGTAGTACTGCTACAAGAAGAACTAGGACGAAGGGCGTGAGGAGGATTCCCCACAAGATACGCTTGATGTACTTGGAGCGTCGGGACATCTCAGACGAGGTTGCTTCGGGGATGCTGTTAGTGGGTACGGTACCAGTCGAAGAGGCGCTGTACGCCGTCCTCGATCTCTACCTGATGGTGCCAGCCAAGGCTGTGGAGCTTCTCTACAGAGGTGAGCTTGCGCATCGTGCCGTCGGGCTTGGTGCTGTCCCACTCGATGCGCCCCTCAAAGCCAATCGTGCGGGCGATAAGCTGTGCCAGCTCACCGATCGAGATCTCCTTCCCCGTGCCGATATTGACGTGGCAGTTGCGGATGGGGCTACCATCTTGGGGGCAGAGTGAGCGGAAGTCCGTATTGAGAAGGATATGTACCGAGGCATCGGCCATATCTTCACTCCAGAGGAATTCTCTCAGCGGACGGCCTGAGCCCCAGAGGTTGACCTGGCCAGGGAGGATGCCGAAGCGCTCGAGGAGCGTGAGGATAGTGGCCTCATCTCCCGTGCCGTCTTCGCCAGCGACGGGGCGCTTGCTGAGGTCTATGCGTACAGCCTGCCAGTCTCCGTGCTGCAGACGATCGGCAAGGTAGATCTTGCGGATCATCGCGGGTAGGACGTGGCTATTCTCGAGGTGGAAGTTATCGTTGGGGCCGTAGAGGTTCGTCGGCATGACTGCGATGTAGTTCGTGCCGTACTGGAGGTTGAAGCTCTCACACATCTTGAGCCCTGCGATCTTAGCGATAGCATAGGGCTCGTTGGTGTACTCCAGAGGAGCAGTGAGGAGGGCTTCTTCGCGGAGAGGCTGCTCGGCCTCTCTGGGATAGATGCAGGTGCTGCCGAGGAAGAGGAGGTGCTTTACGCCGTGGCGGAAGCTCTCTCCGATGACGTTCTGCTGTATCTGGAGGTTGTCGTAGATGAAGTCAGCGCGGTAGGTATTGTTCGCCATGATCCCCCCGACGTGCGCTGCCGCGAGGATTACCGCCTCAGGGCGCTCCTCATCGAAGAATGCACGTACAGCGACCGGATCCGTGAGATCCAGCTCACCGTGGGTACGGCCGACAAGGTTGGTGTAGCCACGCTGCTCGAGGTTGTGCCAGATAGCGGAGCCTACGAGCCCACGATGCCCCGCGACATAGATCTTGGTCGAAGGGGAGAGTTTGGGTGAGTCCATTAGGCGTGCTTGTGGGATTGGACGTAGGCGACATCATGGCGTACCATGATGCGCACCAGCTCTTCGAAGGAGGTCTTGCTGGGATTCCAGCCGAGGAGCTCCTTGGCCTTCGTGGGGTCGCCCAAGAGGGTTTCCACTTCGGCAGGGCGGAAGTACTTCGGGTCAACCTCGACGAGGACGCGATCTGTGGCGATATCGATACCACGCTCTTCGACGCCTTCACCCTCCCAGCGTAGGTCGATACCTACCTCGTGGAAGGCGCGCTCGGTGAACTCACGTACGGAGTGCTGCTCACCTGTAGCGATGACGAAGTCCTCGGGGGTGTCGTGCTGCAGCATGAGCCACATACACTCGACATAGTCACGGGCATAGCCCCAGTCGCGCAGGGCACTGAGGTTCCCGAGGTAGAGCTTGTCCTGTTCGCCAGCGGCGATACGAGCAGCGGCGAGGGTGATCTTGCGGGTGACGAAGGTCTCGCCACGGCGCTCACTCTCGTGGTTGAAGAGGATGCCGTTGACGGCGAACATACCGTAGCTCTCGCGGTAGTTTTTCGTGATCCAGAAGCCGTAGAGCTTAGCTACCCCATAGGGAGAGCGGGGGTAGAAAGGCGTCGTCTCACGCTGGGGGATCTCCTGCACCAGACCAAAGAGCTCGGAGGTCGAGGCCTGATAGATCTTCGTCTTCTTCTCTAGCCCGAGGATGCGGACGGCCTCGAGGAGGCGTAGCGTACCCGTGGCGTCGGTCTCAGCGGTGTACTCAGGTACATCGAAGGAGACCTTCACATGGCTCTGTGCTGCGAGGTTATAGATCTCGTCGGGCTGGGTCTGCTGGATGATGCGGATGAGCGAACTGGAGTCAGTCATATCGCCATAGTGCAGGTTGAGTGCCCGACCACGCTTCATGTCGCGCACCCACTCCTCGAAGTAAAGGTGCTCGATACGCTCCGTATTGAAGGACGAGGAGCGTCGGATGATACCATGGACTTCGTAGCCCTTCTCGATGAGGAACTCTGCGAGGAAGGAGCCATCCTGGCCCGTTACCCCGGTGATGAGTGCGACCTTATTCATTCTTAATATTGTCGTGAGCTTAATGCTGTCGTTGCCACTATCTCTTAGATGCCTTATGAAAGAGGTTCACCGTAGAGTAGGAAGCGCAGATATTTATTGGTCCTCGTGATGGAAATGAGTAGGAGTGTTGGGACGAGTACAATGCCACTTGTAGCCAAGCCCAAGATTGCCTGGAAGGCAAATTGCGCTATCGGTGTAGAGGATAGAGTTTCCTCATAGGACCTGAGAAAAGCAAGATCTGGCAAGAAGAAGTAGTGGATGAAGTATATAGGGAGTGAGATTCTGCCTAGGTATGATAATACTTTGATCCATTTTTTCTCCTCTTGTGCTGTCGCAATAGCTTGGCATGTAGCGCTGTAGATAAATCCTAATCCCAATATTGTAAGGAGGGTATCTTGCAGAGGAAATGTGTAGCCCAAGGCTCTGATGAGGAAGAGAACACAGAATCCTATAAATCCAATTACCCCAGCTATTTCACTTCGAAGAGTCTCGTTGAGATTGTGGTATTTACCGATTATATGCCCAAGTACAAGGTACTTGTAGAGGTGTGCTATTTTATATAATACTAAGCCGTTGCATAGCCTTGAATTGAGTGTGTATAGGTAGGCGATGAGTAGCTCAGCGATGACGGCTGAAAGAAATAGGCCTGCCACATAGAGCTTGGTATACAAGTTCTGGGTCTGCTCCTTCTTCTGAACAGAAGAAAGAAGTAGGTGTAGAACTCCTTGGGCAAAGAAGAACACCCCGAAGATAAGAAACAAGGCATAGGTAAACCAATACGATCCTACCATGCTTTGGAGGGGTAACCCCACTTCTCCAGATATGATGATCGAATGTAGCTCTGCAATAAATAGTAGGGGGAGGAGCAGTCGGAGCACCTTGCCTTTCCAGTAGCTATACACCCCGTATCTCGTCCACGTGGGAGGCCGTTGCGTGAAATAGCCAGAGACAAGTACGAAAAGAGGCATGTGCACGGTGTAGATGATGTCTTCCAAGGCCGAGTATGCGCCTTGCAAGCTTGTTCGGTAGACGTGCCCTATGACTACCAAGAGGATTGCAATCCCCTTGAGTACATCAAATTCTATCGCGCGTTGCTGTGCCATGCTCTTTTCGTAACAGAAGATCTGTCGGTGTCTGTCTTCCTACCTGTCCTTCCTTAGAAAGGGGAGTAGGAGCTTGTGGAGTCGGGATTGACACCCTCGTAGATCTCGACGGCCTCATCGCTATTGCCTGCGTCGTAGCAGGGCGAGAAGCCCTCGGGGAGCTGGAAGGGGATATTAGCGAGGTAGCCGAGCTTGCTGTCTCCGTAGACCTTCTTGAGGAACTTCCCGAAGATAGGCAGTGCAGCAGCCGCCCCCTGACCGAAGGCCATGGAGTTGAAGCGCACGCTACGCTCTTCACCGCCTACCCAGCAGCCAGCGACGAGGTCGGGAGTGAAGCCCATGAACCACGTGTCACTATTATTCTGCGTCGTACCGGTCTTACCGCCCAGAGGCATCTGCAGGCCGAAGGAGGAGCGTAGGCGTCCCCCCGTACCGCCGTTGACGACGTTCTGGAGCATGTAGAGCATCTTGTGTGCGGCATCGGCGGTCAGCACCTCGGTCATCTTCGGAGCGAAGGTCGCGACGATATTGCCGTGCATATCCTCGATCTGAGTGACGAGGATGGGATCCACACGTACGCCGTCATTGACGAAGGTGGTGTAGCCCGAGACCATCTCGCCGACGGTCGCTTCGGGAGTACCGAGCGACATAGCCATCGTAGCCTCGATGGGGCCACGCAGACCATAGCTCTCCAAGAGACGCTTGAAGGTCAGCGGAGAGGTGCGGCTCATCAGCTCAGCCGTCACCCAGTTGTCCGAGTTCTGAAGTCCCCACTGGATGGAGACCATCTCACCGACGCGGCGGTGGTTGGTATTACGTGGGGTCCAGGTCTGCCCATTGTCAAGGCGGTAGGTACGCTGTACGTGGAGGACCTGATCGCAGGGAGAAGCCCCGTCGATCATCGCCAGAGAGTAGAGGAAGGGCTTGATGATAGACCCCGTCTGACGGCGCCCGTCAGACACCATGTCGTACTGGAACTGGGAGAAGTTGATGTCACCCACATAGGCCAAGACGTGACCGTTGTGAGGGTTCATCGCTACGAAGCCCGAGCGGAGGATCCCCTTCATGTAGCGGATCGAGTCGAGGGGCGTCATCACCGTATCACGCTGACCACCCCAAGACCAGACCTGCATCTTCGTCTTGCGGTCGAACTGTGCACGGATCTCCGAATCCGACAGTCCGTCCTCCTTGCCTAGACGCCAGCGTTCAGACTGGCGGATGGCACGCTCAAGGATCTTCTTGCGCTGGTCGGTAGAGATCGAGGTGCTGAAGGGGTCGCCACCACGAGCACGGCGCTCGCGGTCGAAGGCTGGCTGGAGATACCCTGCGAGGTGCTCCTCGACGGCCTCCTCAGCGTAGCGCTGCATGGCGGGGTTGATCGTCGTATAGATCTTCAGCCCGTCTGTATAGATATTGTATGGGGAGCCGTCAGGCTTGCGGTTCTTATTACACCAACCGTAGAGTGGGTTCGTCTCCCACTGGATGCTGTCGTCGCGGAACTTATCGTACTGCCACGAAGCATAGTCGCTGCGGTCGGGCTTGTCTGCCATCATGATCTTACGCAGGTGCTCACGGAAGTAGGGGGCTATACCCTGCTTGTGGTCCATGCGGTGGAAGGATGTCTTGATGGGGAGGCGTGAGAGGGAGTCGACTTCGCGCTCTGTGAGGTAGCCAGCCTTCTCCATCTGCTGGAAGACGGTGTTGCGTCGCTCCATGGGGAGGGGGCTATTAGCTCGGAGGATGGGGTTGTAGATAGAGGGGTTCTTACACATCCCGATGAGCATCGCTGACTCCTGGAGGTTAAGCTCTGCGGGCGTCTTGCCGAAGTAGGTGAAGGCTGCCGAGCGGATCCCTACGGCGTTGTAGAGGAAGTCGAACTGGTTCAGATACATCGCCAGGATCTCCTCCTTCGTGTAGTAGCGCTCGAGCTTAGCTGCGATGACCCACTCCACGGGCTTCTTCATCATACGGGTGAAGAAGTTGGAGCTGGGAGGAGAGTAGAGCATCTTAGCCAGCTGCTGGGTGATGGTGCTACCACCCCCTGCGCTCTTCTGCTGCAGGAGACCCGTCTTGAAGATGGCACGGGCGAGCGAACGGAAGTCAATACCCGAGTGACCCTCGAAGCGAACGTCTTCCGTAGCGATGAGAGCCTTGACGAGATTGGGGGAGAGGTCCTTATAGTCAACGAGGACGCGGTTGGAGCCCAAGTGGGCATAGGAGCCGATGACCTCACCATCAGCGGCGAGGACCTGTGAGGCGTATTTGTCGATCGGGTTCTGAAGCTGCTCGATCGGGGGCAGGTAGCCTATCCACCCCATGGAAATAGCGAAGATACCGCCTAAGATGCTTATCCAGACCAGTGCAAAGGTCAGCCAAAGCAAGGACTTGATCTTATGTTTCATCTAATAATTTATCATCTGTCACCTCTTCATAGGTGGGCTATGAAATTGCCCCAAAGAGGTGCTGTGGAATGCCCGTTCTCCGTCTGGATCCACGGGCGCATACTTGGCACAAAGTTATTAACTTTTCCCTACTTATTGGAGAGTAGGCTTATCGCTTAGCGGTAGGAGGGAGGTCGATGAGGAGAGAGGGCCTATACGAGCCGTCCCCAGATGAGCGGTATCTCGCTCGTCTGGGGACGGTGTCATATATATTATGGTATAGCCGCTGTGGCTACTGAGAGGCTTAGTGCACGATGATCTCGTCGCAGAAGATGAAGTGACCAGCCGAGCGGTTGTTGCTTGCCTTCACGCGGACGTAGCGCGCACGCTCCTTCATCGGGAAGGAGAAGGTCTCGAAGACGGGCTTATAGATGTCCTCAGAGGTGAGTGTCTTCTGGCGAGCTACGCTACGGAAGTTCACGCCGTCGTCACTCAGGAGGATCTCTACATCACCGGGCATGTAGACCCACTGGACGCGCTCCTGCATGAACTTGGCGAAGATGTGGCTGAGCTCCGTCACGGTACCGAGGTCGATCGTCACGTCCATAGGTGAGGTGAAGCCCTGCCAGCGACCATCGAGGTAGGTGGGCGTACCACGCACGCCATCGATGAGGGCGCGTGAGCCACCTGCGGTGTAGCGCTCATTCCACGTGCAGTCGTTGTAGGTGATCTTCTTGCCTATAGCCTTGTGGTAGTCGGTGCGGAAGGAGATCATAGGGGCAGCATCGATCATCTTGTCGCCCTCGAAGAGGCGGGCTTTGACGATGAGGGAGTCGCGTGAGGTAAGAGGCGTACCCGTGTAGCGAGGCGAGCGAGCTGTGGGCTCTGTGCCGTCCGTCGTGTAGCGAATGTCGGCTGTGGGGCGCTCACTGTCAAGGCTTACAGAGACGAGGTGCTTCACGGTGTCGACCTCATTGATGGCGGCGATACGGCGCAGAGGGTAGACGTTGATGCCACGCTTCTTGAGTGCAGGGACGTGGTAGTTCACACGCGTCAGGAAGTTCTTATAGTCACGATCCTGCTGGGGCGTCCATGCAACTTCCGAGAGTGCCAGGATACGGGGGAAGAGCATGTATTCGGCATGGGGCTCATCGAGGACGTACTCCGTCCAGAGGTTGGCCTGCACACCGAGGACGTGCTTGGTCTCGGCAGGCGTCAGCTCCTTAGGTACGGGGTTGTACGAATAGATCTTCTCCAGAGGGATGAAGCCGCCATTGGCGCGGGGCTCGTGATCGGACTCACGCTGATAGAGGTCCAGATAGACGTGGCTATTGGGGGTGAGGATGACATCGTGGCCTTCCTTGGCAGCCTGGATAGCGCCCTCTTCGCCCCGCCAGCTCATGACCGTAGCGTCGGGAGCGAGACCACCCATGAGGATCTCATCCCAGCCGATGAGCTTGCGCCCCTTGCTGTTGAGGTACTTCTCGATACGGCGGATCATATAGCTCTGGAGCGCGTGGTCGTCCTTGAGTCCTTCGCTCTTCATGCGTGCCTGACACTTGGCGCACTTGCTCCAGTGCTGCATCGTGGCTTCGTCACCACCGATGTGGATGTACTTCGAGGGGAAGATCGCCATGACTTCGTCGAGGATATCTTCGAAGAACTTGAAGGTCTTCTCATTCCCGATACATACGTCGGAGTTCTCGAAGGCCCATTCGTTGAGACAGCTTAGCTCGGGATAAGCAGCGAAGATCTCGTTGCTATGTCCCGGGAGTTCGATCTCGGGGATGACCGTGATGCCGAGTCGGGTAGCGTGGTTGAGTACGGCATGGATGTCCTCCAGGCTGTAGTAGCCGCCGTAGCTCCCAGGGGTGCCTTCGTCGACAAAGCGGCGATCCTTCTGCCACCACTGGTCCCAGTCACTAACTGTGCGGAAGGCGGCCTTCTTCGTCAAGAGGGGGTACTTCTTCGAGGGGAAGCGCCAGCCACCACCGTCGACGAGGTGCCAGTGGAAGCGGTTGAGCTTATAGCGAGCCATCTCATCCAAGAGACGGATGATCATATCGCGGTTCATGAAGTGACGCGAGACGTCGAGCATCACACCGCGATAGGCCAGGCGTGCTGAGTCAGTGATGGTGAGGTAGGGTAGGGCTCCTCCGTACTGCTGGGTGATCTGCAGGAGGGACTGCGTACCCTGTCGGAGACCCGCTTCATCACGGGCAGTGAGGGTGATACCCTGCTTGCCGATCTCGAGGCGGTAGCCTTCGAGGCCTGGGACGGAGGCATCGAGACGGGTCGTGATGAGACCCTTCATGCGGCCCTTGGAAGCGGTCGTGGTGAAGGACTGCTTCTTGAGTCCGTCGCTGAGGGAGGCAGGTGCTCCAGCGGAGAGACGGAGGATACGGGGCAGACGGAGCGTGCCCGTGCCATAGGTGACGCTTACGGGGCGTGGGATGAGCTGAAGGCTATCCACAGCGGCCTCAGCCTGAGTCGCGAAGAGGCTCGTCAGGGAGAGGGACAAGGCGAGTGCCGTAGAGCGTAAGCCCTGGGTAGTCATTCGCATAGTGCTGTCGTATGTAACTATTTAGAGGGTGAAGATATTCGTGTATCTACAAAGATAGCTCTTCCATAGTGCCCTGCAATAATAGGGAGTGGTGGTAACCTATATTGCTTTGCGCTCCGACCTATATAGCTTTGTGAAGCGACCTCTATTAGGTTGTCGCTCCACGTAGGGATAAAAGTTGCGGACGAGTGGTAGATAAGTTTGGACTACGTACGTGGCTCTAATATCTACGTACGTGGATATTTGGATTTACGTACCTGGTCTTTAAGACTACGTGCGTAGACAGAGGAAAAGCACTACGTTATGGCGCTTTTCCCTTCACGAGAAGGACACTTTTCCCTCCGCTGAATAAGAGGAATACTCGCGATAAGGCGAAGGGCTTCTCGCGCTCCAAGCAATGGGCGGGGATAGTTTGTATCTTTGCTACTGAACCACGGCGAAGGTCTTCGCCCCTAATGATACGAAAGATTTGCTCCGATATCACAGCGTCGTCCCCGAGGGTGAGGCCCTTCTGCCCCAGCTCCTCGGCTATATTCACCTCCACGAAGGGGGGAGCAGCGAGCTCCCTCCAGCGGTGCATATCACCGAGATCTACCGCGGGCGCAATGTCCTCTATCGTGTCGAGTGCCCCGAGGGGGACTTCACGATCAAGCACTTCGGGCGCTTGGCGCTCCTGCGTCGCCTCTACTACGGCTGGACGAACTCCAGTAAGGCACGGCGCTCCCTGCTGAATGCCGTACAGCTCTCGGCCTATGGTATTGCTACCCCCGAGCCTATCGGCTATGCCGAAGAGCGGAGCGCACTGGGTGGTCTTGAGGACAGCTATTACGTCACGCGCTACCTCGCCTTCACGGGGGCCAACCTTCAGCATGAGGCTCGCTCGGGTGAGGTCAATGAGTCGCTGACGCGTGCGCTGGCTACTTTCCTCGCCGAGCTCCACGAGTGTGGTATCGTACATGAAGATCTCTCGCCAGGGAATATCCCCTATATATATGATCGCGCGAAGGAGGAGTACACGTTCATGCTCGTCGACCTGAACCGCATGCACTTCACCGCTACTCCGCTGAGCCTGCGTGCAAGCATTCGCAATCTCGATCGCCTCTTCGCCCATCCGCGTGCTACCGAAGCTCTCGGTCGTGCCTATGCTGAGGCGCGAGGCTGGGATCCTGCTGTGGTGCAGCCTGCCCTCGAGGCGGCCTGCGATAGCTTCTGGCTTCACCGCCTACCGAAGCTGGCACTGCGCTATGCCCAGCGCGCCGAAGGGATGAGCGCCCCCACCTTCCTCCGTCACTACAATGCTTATCTCCGCTGGCGTCGCCTGCGTCATCTCTGCCCCATCGGGAGCTGGCAGCGTGCACTCCATACCCGCGAGTCGGCCTTCTATACCCGCTATCTCGAGGTAGAGGACGTGCGCCGTGCACTCGCCAAGCGTGAGAACTATCCCCATACCCCCCTCTCTTAGTCTATGGATCTCAAGACCAGTCTCGTCTATCAGGTTGCGAAGCTTCGTCTACGCCGTATCGAGCAGTATGCTACACGTGCCGAAGAGCTTCAAGCTGAGCAGCTCCGCCATATCCTCGCCCGTGCAGCCCGCACTGACTTCGGGCGCCGCTATGGACTTACCCGCAAGACTACGTACAGCTCCTACTGCACCGATGTGCCCATCGTAGACTACGAGGGGCTGAAGGACGATATCGAGCGTATGACCCGTGGCGAGCGTGATGTCCTCGTGCCTGGGTCTTGCCAGTGGTTCGCCAAGTCCAGCGGTACGACGAGCGACCGCAGTAAGTACATCCCCGTACCCTATCTCCATCTGCAGGACTGCCACTATCGTGGTGGGAGCGATGCGCTGTGGATCTATCTGAGGAACTATCCCGACTCCCGCTTCTTCTCGACGAAGGGGCTCGTCCTCGGGGGGAGTCACAGTCCTATGCCCCTGAGTGGAGGCAAGACTTTCTCGGGTGACCTCAGTGCCATCCTCGTCGAGCACATGCCACTTCTCGGAGATATGCTCCGTGTGCCTTCGCGCGAGACGCTCCTGATGAGCGAGTGGACTGCGAAGATGCAGGCCATCGTGCAGGAGGTCGCCACCGCACGTGTGGGGAGTCTCTCGGGTGTGCCTTCGTGGATGCTCGTCCTACTGAAGGAGGTGCTCCAAGCTACGGGGCGCGAGTCGATCACCGAAGTATGGCCCGACCTGGAGGTCTTCTTCCACGGGGGGATTAGCTTCACTCCCTACCGCAGCACCTACGCCGAACTTATCCCCTCTGAGCGTATGCGCTACGAGGAGACATACAATGCCAGTGAAGGCTTCTTCGCTATCCAGGATGACCCAGCTGAGGCGGGGATGCTCCTGATGCTGGACTATGGGATCTTCTACGAGTTCATCCCGCTGGATGAGCTACCCGCCTCGGGTGACTACTCGAGCTGTCGTGCCCTCCGTCTGGAGGAGGTCGAGCTCGGGCGTGACTACGCCATGGTCATCTCGAGCTTAGGTGGCCTCTACCGCTACATCATCGGCGATACGGTGCGCTTCACCTCGCTCCACCCCTACCGCATCGTCATCACGGGCCGCACGAAGCACTTCATCAATGCCTTTGGCGAGGAGGTGATGGTCGCCAATACCGATGCGGCACTGAGCGAAGCCTGCCGTCGTGATGGCCGTGCACGCGTGAGCGAATACACGGCTGCGCCACGCTTCTTCCTCGACGAAGGGAAGGGTCGCCATGAGTGGCTCATTGAGTTTGAGGAGCCTCCTCGTGACCTCGCGACATTTACCTCCGACCTTGATACTGCTCTGCGCGCACTGAACTCCGACTACGATGCTAAGCGCTATGAGGATATGACGCTCCTTCCGCTCACGGTAGACGTTGCTCCGAAGGGACTCTTCCACCGCTGGCTCGAGAGCGAAGGCAAGCTCGGTGGGCAGCACAAGGTGCCACGTCTCTCCAACAGCCGTCACTACCTCGAGGCACTCCTTGCCCTCGTCACGCCTTCTTCCACCGAACTTTAATCTTCCCTCAGCAGTATGAAGTCGATCAAGCTCCGCGTCCTTCTACTCCTCCTCTATCTCGTCGTCCTCGGGGTGTACCTCTATCCCAAGGGTGCATCACTCTCGGATCCCGCAGGCGTGCAGTGGCTCGCTGTCATGGGCGGTACGCTGCTGGTCATCGTCCTGCTCTTCCTCGTGCTGCGCTATCGCGAGCGACGCCGTGATCATGCCGAGTACGGCTATTACCCCAAGGACGAAAAGGATAAGACGGAGCGCTAACCCCCTCCGATCCATCGTATAAGATAAAGGCTGAGCCCTCCCACAGTGGGAGGGCTCAGCCTTTATCTTATGGAGTCGTGATGCCCGTCTACGAGAGGAAGCGCCAGAGACCAGCCACGATGACCGTCGTGATGATCCCGAGGCCGAGGGGAAGGAGCACCGAGAGGAGCGTCCAGCGAATGCTGTGGGTCTCCTTGTAGATCGTGTAGATCGTGGTGCTACAAGGGTGGTGCAGGAGGCAGAAGAGCATCATACAGACACCCGTCATGAGCGTCCAGCCACCACTCTGTAGGATAGCGAAGGTCTCTGCATCGCCGCCCTCCATCAGCACGCCAGCATCGCCCCCAGCATTGCCGATGACCAGCGTCGTCAGCATCAGCACTGTGGGTATGACGACCTCATTTGCGGGGATAGCCAGCAGGTAAGCCAGCAGGATCACGCCATTGAGCCCCATGAAGTAGCCCGGCGTGTCGAGTAGGCGGATGAGGTGCGCTGCCACGCTCTCACCACCGATATGCACATTACACGTCAGCCAGATGAGGGCTCCAGCAGGAGCGGAAAAGACGAGGGCACGCCAGAGGACGATAAGTGTGCGGTCGATGACCGAGGTATAGAGTGTACGCCAGAACTGCGGTGGACGGTAGGGCGGTAGCTCGAGGTGGAAGGTCGATACTTCGCCTCGCAGCACGGTGTGAGAGAGTACCCATGAGGAGGCGAACATGACCCCGATACCCAGCAAGACGATGGTGAGTACCGCACCGATGCTTGCCAGTCCAGCGTAGGCCGTCGGCACGGCAGCCCCGATGAAGAGCGAGGCTAAGAGGATCTGTGTAGGCCAGCGCCCATTACACACCGAGAAGTTATTCGTGATGATAGCGATGAGGCGCTCGCGCTCACTGTCGATGATACGGGTAGAGACGACGCCAGCAGCATTACAGCCAAAGCCCATGCTCATCGTGAGGGCCTGCTTGCCGTGGGCGCCACTGCGACGGAAGAGTTCGTCGAGATTGAAGGCGACACGGGGGAGATACCCGAAGTCCTCGAGGAGGGTGAAGAGCGGGAAGAATATCGCCATCGGCGGGAGCATCACCGAGACGACCCATACCATGGAGAGGTACACGCCGTCGATGAGGAAGCCCGTCAGCCACCAGGGACTGCCCCAGCCAGCGAGTGTGGTCTTGAGGAAGGGATGGAGCGTCCCGACGAGGACATTGCTGAGGAGTGAGGAGGGATAGTTCGAGCCGATGATCGTGAGCCAGAAGACACCACCCAGCAGGAGCAGCATGATGGGGAATCCCCACAGGCGGCTGGTGAGGATCCTATCCAGCCGCACGTCGAGTGGTAGACGGCCTGAGGCATAGGCCTGCACGACGACCTCGGAGCAGATACGATAGGCATCCGCATAGATCGCTTCGGTGAGCTGGTCGTGGAAATTCTCCCCGATCTCGATATGCACGCGACGGGCTAAGTCGAGTAGCTCAGGCTTGTCGAAGCGGCTGATGATCGAGGGATCTTCCTCGATGAGGCGGTAGGCTACCCAGCGACTATTTGGTACGGTGGGGTAGAGCCTCTGTATCTCGGCCTCGAGCGTGCTGATGGTTTGCTCGGTGCGCTCGGGTAGGCGGCTCTTGCGGTAGGGCGTGCAGGGGATCTCGCCGAGGGCTACACCACGTACCGTCGAGAGAAGCGTGTCGATGCCCTTCCCTGAGCGTGCACTCGCCCCGACGACGGGGATGCCGAGGCGACGGGAGAGGCCGTTGAGGTCGATCTCGATCTTGTTGCGCCGTGCCTCATCGAGGAGGTTGACGCAGAGCACGGCCTTGTCGGTGATCTGGAGCACCTGCAGGAGGAGGTTCATATTGCGCTCCAGGCGGGTCGCATCCGCTACGACGACCGTCACGTCGGGGCGTGAGAAGAGGATGAAGTCACGTGCGATCTCCTCATCCTCCGACGTGGAGGATAGGGAGTACGTGCCAGGGAGGTCGATGATGGTATATACGTCGCCGGCGTAGGCGAACGACCCCTCGGCCTTACCTACGGTCTTGCCGGGCCAGTTGCCCGTGTGCTGCTTGAGGCCGGTGAGGGCGTTGAAGACGGTGCTCTTCCCCGTGTTGGGGTTCCCCGCCAGAGCGATGGTGAAGCGCGCATCCTCGGTGTGCTCGCCACGGCGCTGCAGGGTAGAGGCGGGGCAGGCGGCGCAAGAGGCGCAGGCGGAGTTATTCGGTTGCTGATGCATGGGGACGTTGGATGAGGATGTATCGGGCCTGATCATGGCGTAGAGCGATAGCGGCTCCACGCACGATATAAGCCGTGGGATTGCCTAAGGGACTGTGCATATCGATGCGGATCGAGCTGCCACGTACGAAGCCGAGGTCCATGAGACGGCGGCGCATAGCTCCGCGGCAGGAGGGGGAGAGGCCGAGGATCGTGGCCTCTACACCCTCGGGTAGTCGGGTCAGACGTATCGTGTCTTCGGAGTGGCTCTCCTTCAGCTCTTCTTCCTTGGCGGGGCGAAGGGTAAGAGCCACAAAGGCGAAGGTCGGGAGCTCTAAGGCTTCTCCCTCGTAGTAGATCTGTGAGCGGGCACTCTCGAGGCGATCGAGTCGGAAGAGAGAGTCACGTGTCAGCCCTGCGTCGATGAGTAGGCGGAAGCTCTCGGGCTCGTCGTCCTCGATGTGCTCGACGTAGTACCACTGACCTTCTGTTAGCTCTTCGATGGAGAGGCTGTGCGGGATAGCAGGCTCGGTACCTTGGCTCGTGGGGATGGGGTCGCCGTGTGGGTCGAAGAGCGGATTGCCCAGTAGGCGAGCGATACGCTCGTGCTCACGCTCGGTGAGCTTATGCTCCTCGGCGTGGGCGATGCGGTGCCAGTCCTCGGGGACATAGCCCGAGTGCTCGGCGAGATAGAGCTCGTAGAGGCGGTGGGCACGTGTCAGCTCGAGGGCACGCTGTCGGCCCGCTTCGGTGAGGCGCAGGGCTCCAGGCTCGGTGAGTCCCTCGCGTTCCAGCTCACGCTGTAGGGCTTCGAGTTGCTCGGGTGAGAGGTGCAGGTCGCGCGAGGTGAGGCGGTCGGGAGCCTTACCTGTGCTCTTCTCGTGGTCGTAGAGCTGCTTGAGGAGATCCTCCGCCTCGGTCTTGCGCGTGAGGCGCTCGGGCAGGAGGTGCAGACGCTGGAGGTAGCTGACCAGATCGAATGTACGGCGTCGCTTCATAGATCTTGGTATGAGGAGGAGTGCCCTGTGATGTGGGGCAACGAATGGTCTAAAAAGAAGAATGGCTACGCACGAGAGCCCGTGCGTAGCCATATAGATGGGCGCCTTGCTTCTCCTGCCTTAGGGGAGATGGGCGGAGGCGGATGTGAGGCGTTAGCCTAAGTAGGGCTTGAGGGAGGCGCAGAAGCTCTCCTGACGCAGACGGCGGATAGCCTTCTCCTTGATCTGACGGACACGCTCGCGAGTGAGGCCGAACTTCAGACCGATCTCCTCGAGGGTCATCTCCTGACCACCACCGATACCGAAGAAGAGCTTGACGATCTCAGCTTCGCGCTCGGAGAGGTTCATCAGTACCTGATCGATTTCCTTCGAGAGGGACTCGTTCATCAGGGTGCGGTCTGCGTTGGGGGCATCTTCGTTGACGAGCACGTCAAGGAGGCTATTGTCCTCACCATCGACGAAGGGAGCGTCTACGGAGATATGGCGACCAGATACCTTGAGGGTATCGGTGATCTTGTCTTCGGGGATGCCGAGCTCCTTAGCGAGCTCCTCGCTGGAGGGCTTACGCTCGTTCTCTTGCTCGAACTTTGATAGGGCCTTGGTGATCTTGTTCAGCGTACCGACCTGGTTGAGTGGCAGGCGGACGATACGGGCTTGCTCTGCGAGCGCCTGCAGGATGGACTGACGGATCCACCATACGGCGTAGGAGATGAACTTAAAGCCTCGGGTCTCATCGAACTTCTCTGCGGCCTTGATCAGCCCGAGGTTGCCCTCGTTGATCAAGTCAGGCAGGGAGAGCCCTTGGTTTTGGTACTGCTTAGCTACTGATACGACGAAGCGGAGGTTGGCACGGGTCATCTTGTCAAGAGCCTTGCGGTCGCCACGCTTGATGGCCTGGGCAAGCTCTACCTCTTCTTCGATAGTGATCAGTTCTTCTCGGCCGATCTCCTGGAGGTAGCGGTCCAGGGACTGGCTCTCTCTATTAGTAATCGACTTCGAAATCTTTAGCTGTCTCATTCTTCTACTTCTTAATTGTCCGGCTCAGTCTGCTCATCGCCTCTCCTGCATGTGGAGTAGGGGACAAGACGACGAAGCCCACGTGGCCCGCTCGGGGGAGTGTAGCACGTGCGACGGTTTACTATTCCTACTTATGCTTGCGAAGTCCGTGAAGCACTCATGGCATCCTATTCCTATCTCTATAATATATGGTGCTCCCTGTGTTGTCTTCAGTGGGGCACACCGACCTTACGAGTCCCGTGTCGTAGGGATGGATGGTGGAGCGCATCAAGGCATGCGCGCACGACACCCGAGAGAGCATCGTGCACCTAATCAACTACAAAGATACCACATTTGTTTTATTTTGTGATGAGATTTCCAGGGGCTCCGCATCAAAGTACGCTCCTCATCAGCAGGTCGTATTCCTCTTATCCAGCGGAGGGAAAAGTGTCCTTCTCGCGAAGAAAAAAGCACATTCCCGTAGTGGTATTCTTCTATCTATGTACGTAGTCTTAAAGACCAGGCACGTTAGTCCAAATATCCACGTACGTAGATATTAGATCCACGTACGTAGCCCAAGCTTATCTGCCATTCGTCCACAACTTTTATCCCTACGCGGAGCAACAGTCTCATATTGGTCAGTGGGTGGATCTATATAGGTTCGCTGGCTGACCTATATAGATTCGTCGGGCGACCAATATAGGTCCACCCACTGACCCATATAGGTTCATATCACCCCCCTCGATGAAGTGGTGCTACCACCCTTCCGGAGCTAAGGTGGATGACACTATGGGAGGGTAGGGAGATCTTGCGCTTGGATGGGCTCGATGCTGCTGCGGGGAAATGGGCGGATGTTGTACCATATTACGCTAAGAATAGTTCATTCTTCGCTATTTGTATCTTTGTGTGAACGAACGTATCTCCCCTGTGTTGTGAAGGAGAAGTGCACCTCGTGTATGCGCGAGGACCTATTATTATATAATGTATGAGTAAGATAAATTCCCCGAAGCTTTGGCAGCCCAGTATGTGGGCCTTAGCACTCGGGATCATTGCCCTGCCTGCGACGCTACAGGCGCAAGATAAGTCCGCTGAGACGGAGATGATCATCACCAAGGATCAGCTCTCCCTCACGCTCAATGATGCTGTACGCATCGCTCTGGAGAAGAGCCCTACGCTACAAGCTACCCTCCTCGGTATTGACGGGGCGAAGTATGATCAGAAGAAGAATCGTGGCTCACTCCTGCCGAAGGTCAGCCTCTCGAGCTCCTATAGCTATATGCTCAAGAAGCAGAAGGTCTACTTCGGTGATATGGGCGGCTCGGGCTCTCCCATGGGGGGCTTCTTCCCCGATGACGGGATCGAGATGGGGCAGACGCACTCTCTGCAGGGCGGTGTCAATGCGGGTATGGCGCTCATCGCTCCGCAGCTCTGGGCTTCACTCAAGCTGGATAAGGAGGCCGTGGCGCTGGCCGAAGAGAAGGCACACGGCTCGAAGATCGATCTGGTGGCTGAGGTGAAGAAGGCGTATATGGCTGTACTCCTCGCACAGGAATCCCTACGCGTGCTGGAGGCGAACTATGCCAATGCACAGGCCAACTATAAGGATATCGCAAATAAGTACCAGCACGGGCTCGTCGCTGAGTACGACAAGATCCGAATGGAGACGCAGATGAAGAACGTCCTGCCGAATGTCGTGGCAGCACGTACCGCCGTGCGTCTTGCTGAGGCGAAGCTGAAGGTCGTCATGGGAGTGCCTCTCGAGACCCCCATCACGGTCACCGAGCATCTGGCCGACTACAAGGATCGTGTCTATCAGCACCTCCCTACCGAGAGTGCTGCGATCTCGCTACAAGACAATAGCACGCTGCGTCAGCTCGACCGCCAGGGTCGCCAGCTTGATGCTGCACTCCACGTCAAGCGCATGGCCTATATGCCGACGCTCTCGCTGAGCTTTACCTATCAGTATAGCTTTGCTTCGGATAAATTCCATCTGGACGACCGCAAGCGCTGGAGCCCCTTCTCTACTATAGGCCTCTCGCTCGACGTGCCTATATATAATGGTGGTGCGCGTGGCAATGATGTCCGCTCCACCGAGGTTCAGATCCGTCAGCTGGCAGCTCAGCGTGTGGCTGCAGAGAGCCAGCTTCGTCTCGGGCTGATGAATAGCGTGAGTGAGCAGAAGACTGCCCTCGAGCAGTTCGTCTCCGCGCAGGACGCCGTGGCTACGGCAGAGCGTGGTCATAGTATCGCTGAGGTACGCTACAAGAGCGGTGCGGGTACCCTGCTTGAGCTGAATGATGCCGAGACCGCCCTCCTGCAAGCTCGTCTCAACTACAGTCAGGCCATCTACAACTATATGGTCGCTGTCTACTCCCTCGATGCTCTCAAGGGCGAGGGCCTTCCTGTGGAAGTGAAGTAACATCCCTTCCTTCCCTTTTTTCCATTATACAAACTATAAGAATAAGATAAGAAGATGATCTCGCAGAAGACCATTAAGACCCTGAGCCTTGCCCTCTTGAGTGCTGGGCTCCTCGCCAGCTGCTCCTCCTCGTCCTCGAGTAAGGCTACCGAAGAGCAGAGTGCTGACACCGTTCGCCTCGTCGAGGTAGCTACCGCAGAGATGCGTGCGCTGAACCTCTCGGAGGAGTTCACCGCCCAGCTCGAAGCTAAGGTGGTCAATAACATCACCGCGCAGGCTGGCGGTCGCCTCAAGCAGCTCCTCGTCAAGGTCGGTGACCGCGTAGGCGCTGGTCAGGCCGTGGCTCGCATGGAGGCTACGCAGGCATCACAAGCACAGATCCAGCTCGCTGACGCTAAGACGAACTTCGCCCGTATGGACGAGCTCTATAAGGTCGGTGGCGTGTCAAAGGCGCAGTGGGAGCAGGCTAAGAGCGCTGTCGATCAGGCGAAGCTCGCCTACGGCAACGCTGCGGAGAACACCGTGCTGCGTAGCCCCATCAGTGGCTTCGTCACGGCGAAGAACTACGACAATGGGGATATGACTTCTCCCCAGCTCCCTGTCGTCGTCATCCAGCAGATCGCACCCGTCAAGGCTGTCATCGGTGTCTCCGAGCAGTACTACTCTTACCTGAAGAAGGGCGCAGCAGCGACCCTCTCCGTCGATGCCCTCGGCGAAGAGACCTTCAGCGGTGTCGTCACGAATATCTTCCCCACGCTTGACCCCGTCACGCATACGGTATCTACCGAGATCGAGGTGGCGAACAAGGATCTCAAGCTCCGCCCAGGGATGTATGCCCGTGTGCACCTTGACTTCGGTACGAAGGAAGCCCTCACCGTACCCGACAAGGCTATCGTCCGTCAGGCTGGTAGCGGTGCACGCTATGTCTATGTCTTCTCTGCTGGCAAGGCCGTCTACCGTGCGGTAGAGCTTGGTCAACAGCAGGGGGATCTCTATGAGGTCGTCAGCGGGCTCAATGCTGGAGATCAGGTCATCATCTCTGCGCCCTCTAACCTCAAGAACGGGCTCTCTGTCAAGCTCCGTAAGTAATTCAGCTAAGCGTCTGCTATGAGTATTTACGAAACCGCCGTACGGAAGCCCATCACTACCGCCCTGATCTATGTGGCGATAGCGGTACTTGGGCTCTTCGCACTCTCTCGACTCTCCGTCGAGCTGATGCCGAAGACCGAGACGACCAACGTCATGGTCGTCACCTCCTATCCCGGTGCCAGCGCCGCGGATATCGAGACGAATATCTCCAAGCCCCTTGAGAACTCGCTCAATGGTATTGACCGTCTCAAGCATATTACCTCGAAGAGTCAGGATAATTCCTCGGTCATCACGCTGGAGTTCCGCGCTGGTACTGCCATCGCGGAGGCTACGAATGATATCCGTGACAAGCTCGATGCGATCTCGGATTACCTGCCTGCGGGGGCTAAGAAGCCGACAATCTTTAAGTTCAGCACGAGCTCGATCCCTGTGGCCATCCTCTCGGTCGAGTCCGAGGAGAGTGCCTCTGGGCTGTCGAAGCTCTTGGAAGACCGTGTCAGCAACCGCCTGCAGCGTATCGATGGCGTCGGTACGGTGAATATCTCCGGTGCCTCTAAGCGCGTCGTGCAGGTCTACTGTGACCCCACGAAGCTCGAGGCTTACCACCTCACTCTGGCGCAGATCTCCCAGCTCATCGGTGCGGAGAATGTGAACATCCCTGCGGGGCAGATTGACCTCGGCTCGCGTACCAACTCCATCCGTGTGCAGGGGGAATTCACCGATCCTATGCAGCTCGGCTCGATCATCGTGACGAGTGTCGGCGGGAAGGACATCTATCTGCGCGACGTCGCTGAGATCAAGGATACCGTCGGGGAGCGCCGGCAGGAGAACTTCGTCAATGGGAAGAGCGGTGCTATCGTCATGATCACGAAGCAGGAAGGCTCGAACTCTGTCGAGATCGCCCGCCAGATCCGTGCTGCCCTTCCCGAGATCCAGCAAAACCTCCCCTCGGACGTCAAGATCGGCTATCTCATCGATACCTCGAGCTTCATCGTCAATACGATCGATTCGCTCCAAGAGACCATCATCATCACCTTCGTGATCGTGGTGCTCGTCGTCCTCTTCTTCCTCGGGCGCTGGCGTGCTACCTTCATCATCGTCCTCACGATCCCGATATCGCTCGTCGCCTCGTTCATCTACCTCCTCGTCTCGGGGAACTCGCTGAACGTCATATCGCTCTCCTCGCTCTCCATCGCCATCGGTATGGTAGTCGACGACGCTATCGTGGTACTGGAGAACGTCACGACGCACATTGAGCGCGGGAGCTATCCCAAGCAAGCTGCCGTACATGCTACCAATGAGGTCGGTATCTCGGTCGTCGCCTCTACGCTGACGATGCTCGCCGTCTTCCTGCCGCTGACGATGATGCCCGGCGAAGCTGGGCTGATGTTCCGCCAGCTGGGGTGGAGTATCAGTATCGTGATGATCGTCTCTACGGCAGCGGCACTCTCGCTGACTCCGATGCTCACCTCGCAGCTCCTGAAGCGCAATGAGAAGAAGAGCCGACTGTCCGAGAAGATCTTCGCTCCTATCAATGCCTTCCTCGGTAAGCTGGATGCGCTCTATGCTCACCTCTTGGGCTGGGCCGTCCGTCACCGCCGTGCGACTGTGGCTATCGCCTTCGGGATCTTCGCTCTCAGTCTTGCGAGCCTCACCTTCATCAAGACCTCGTACATGCCGAAGCAGGATGTGGGCTTCATCGAGGTTACGGCCGAGCTCCCCGTCGGTACCCGTGTCGATGAGACGCGTCGTCTGAGCCTCGACCTCGACAAGCGTATGCGTGAGGAGATCCCCGCCATCCAGACCGCATCCATGACGGTAGGGCAGGCTGGTGACGGCGACTCTTGGTCGCTCATACAGGACAATGGCTCCAATATCATCTCGGGCTACATCGGTCTGCGTCCCCGCTCTGAGCGTACGCTCTCACAGGACGAAGTGTCTGATAAGCTCCGTAAGCTCCTCGCCTCCTACCCCGAACTATCTTCGTATAGTGTGACGACGGGCGGAGGTGCCAACGGTAATAATACAAGTGGCGTCACGCTCGAGATCTATGGTCAGGACTTCTCCGAGACCGATACCTATGCGCGTCAGCTCCGTGAGGAGATGGAGAAGAGTAGCACGACCTCGGGTGTCACCATCAGCCGTAAGGACTACGTCCCTGAGATTCGCTTCGTCTTCGACCGCCAGAAGCTCGCCGAGAACGGGCTGAACTTAGCCTCGGCATCCTCCTATCTGCGCTCTGCTGTCAATGGGACCATCGCTTCGTACTTTCGTGAGGATGGGAATGAGTATGATATCCGTGTCAGCCTCGCTCCTGGGGCGCGTCAGTCTCTGCAAGACCTCTCCAGCCTGCAGGTCTATACGCCTCAGGGTAAGACTCTTCGCCTCTCTGATCTGGGGCATATTGACGAAGCCTTCACGCCTCCTACTATCGAGCGTAAGGACCGTAGCCGTGTCATCACGCTCTCCCTCACACCTACGCCTGGCGTCCAGCTGAGTGAGCTTGTCGGGAAGCTCAACGAAGTCCTCGCCGCTCACCCCGTACCCTCGGGCAATGTGAGCTACAAGATCACGGGGGCTTACGAGAGCCAGCAGGAGACCTTCGGCGACCTCACGACGCTGATGCTTCTGATCATCATGCTCGTCTTCATCGTGATGGCAGCACAGTTTGAGAGCCTTGTTGACCCCTTCGTCATCATGTTCTCCGTGCCATTTGCCTTCTCGGGTGTCTTCCTCGGCCTTCTGATCACGCAGGTGCCACTTGACACGATGTCGTTCATCGGTCTGATCATGCTCATCGGTATCGTGGTGAAGAATGGTATCGTGCTCATCGACTACATCCGTCTGTGCCGTGAGCGTGGTATGGGCATCGCTAAGGCCGTGACGACCTCCGGTAAGTCCCGTCTGCGCCCTGTGCTCATGACGACGGCTACGACCGTCCTCGGTATGGTGCCTATGGCCCTCGGTATCGGTGAAGGCTCTGAGATGTGGCAGTCGATGGGTATCACAGTCGCTTGGGGGCTCTCGATCTCCACGCTGGTGACCCTCGTCCTCATCCCCACGCTTTACGCTGCTCTCGAAGCTCGTCGTATTGTCCGTGAGCGCAAGAAGCTCGAGAAGAAGCTCGCTACGCGCGCCGCAGAGAAGGCGCTTGCTGCCAAACACTAATCCCCCCACCACGCTATGGATAAGTATCAAATGTTCGCCCCCGAGCAGCCGATGAAGACCGTCTTCATCACCTACAATCAGGCCTATCACGATATCATCGTGCGCCTGCTCACTAAGATGAGCCTCCGTGGTTACACCTCCTTCGAGCGGGCTCAGGGCCGTGGCTCGAAGACGGGGGAGCCGCATATCGGTGACCACGCTTGGCCTACGATGAACTCGGTGATGTACGTCATCGCTCCCGAGACACGTGTCCCCGAGCTGCTGGAGCGCCTGCGTGCGCTGGACGAAGCGACGCCTGACCAAGGACTTCGCGCCTTCGTCTGGGCTGTCGAAGCGATGATTTAAGTTCGCCTCTTCGGCAGGCTACGGCCTCGCTTCCTTCCCTTTCTTACGGTATACGCCCCGCGCTGTGATCGTCCGATCCAGCGCGGGGCGTGTCGTATATATATGGATGGGAGAGGGGCGGCTATTAGAGCTTGCAGCTTCGCTTCTATGGAGAGGGAAGAGACTGTTGCTGCGAGTCCTGTCCGCTATTTATTCTGCTAAGGCATCGGCGCCCAGCTCCCCGATATGCCTCTCCGAAGTGATACACAAGCCCTTTTCCTTACTGAGAGTATTCTTCTTATCCAGCGGAGGGAAAAGCATCGTTCTCGTGAAGAAAAAAGCGCCTTCACGTAGTAGTTTTTCCATATCCATGCACGTAGTCTTAAAGACCAGGTACGTCAATCCAAATATCCACGTACGTAGATATTAGATCCACGTACGTAGTCCAAACTTATCTGCCACTCGTCCGCAACTTTTATCCCTACGCGGAGCAACAACCCAATATAGGTCACTTCACAAAGCTATATAGGAATCAGTCTAAAGCTATATAGCTTTCTTCGCCATCCTATATAGCTCTGCCCGCGTACTCCTATACCTATTATGAAATCAGTACTGGTCACTCGTGTGAGCAGTACTGGTACGATAGGGTGAGTAGTACTGGTTTGCTTGCTGACCAGTAGTAGTCGCCTTTTTGATCTGTGGAGGTGTGGCTATGATGCTGTGGTATAGCCTGTTGTTTTGCTGAGGAGATGGCGGGGATTTCACTCCCGATATAAGTTGCCTCTTGGGGGGCTTGAGGAACTTGTGAATAGGGGCTACGTTTTCCACCTTCGGCGGGTGGATATTTTTTGTCCCGAAGAGTCAAAAAAACTTTCCCTCGATCTTAATTTCGAAAGATAATTTAACCGATCGGTGTACAACTACTGATTGATGTCGCGAGCAATACCCCGATGCTTAGCGGGCTGTAGAGGTTGTGGATAACTTTTCCCTTCGGATGTGTGTAACCCTATGGATAAATGCATACATTTGTCCCAGTACCCGACGTTGCTCCCCCCGAAGAGATCAATCGCCTTGATCAGGGAGGAAGAAAGGGTCGGCCAACCACAACCTAACTACACAACTACACAACTACTTAAGATCCTATGGGACAAGAGTCGATTTACATCCTCAAGCGGGATGGAAGTCAGCAACCTTATGATGGCGAGAAGATCCGCAGTGCCGTCGATAAGGCCTTCCGTGCGGCAGGCCTCATCGATGAAGAAGGCTATGCTCTCCGTATCGAGTCACTCATCCAGACAGAGCTCTGTCATCGCAATGCTCAGGTCGCCGTCGAGGAGATCCAAGACCGTGTCGAGGCTGAGCTGATGAACCTCGCGCCTCAGGTCGCCAAGAAGTACATCATCTATCGTGAGTGGCGCACCGTCCAGCGTGAGAAGCGCACGACCCTCAAGCGCACTATGGATGGTATCGTCTCCATCGAGAAGAATGATATCAATCTGGGCAATGCGAATATGAGTGCCTACACGCCCTCGGGGCAGATGATGACCTTCGCCTCTGAGGTGACTAAGGACTATGCGATGAAGTACCTCCTCTCGGCGCCCTTCGCTCGTGCTCACGCTGCGGGAGATATTCACATCCACGACTTAGACTACTATCCTACGAAGACCGCTACGTGCGTGCAGTACGACCTGGCGGATCTCTTCGAGCGAGGCTTCCACACGAAGAATGGGAGCATCCGTACCCCACAGAATATCCAGAGCTACGCCACACTCGCGACGATCGTCTTCCAGACGAATCAGAACGAGGAGCACGGCGGGCAGGCTATCCCAGCCTTCGACTTCTTCATGGCCCCTGGCGTGCGTAAGACCTTTATCCGTCAGCTCGCCGACCGCCTCCTCTATGCGCATAGTCTCCTCTCGGGGAGAAGCCTCACGGATGAGGAGCGTAAGGGCTTCGTCGAAGCACTCCGTGGCCTCGAGCCCCCTCTCGCTCATACCGATGCTGCAGCCGAAGCTCTCGCTGCCGGCCTTGAGCGTATCGGCTGTCAGCTCCCCGCTACGGCCGTGCGTCTTGCCCTCGAAGAAGCCTATCAGCGCACCAAGCGCGAGACCCATCAGGCGATGGAGGGCTTCGTGCACAACCTCAATACCATGCACTCGCGTGGTGGTAATCAGGTCGTCTTCAGCTCGGTCAACTATGGTACCGACACCTCCGAAGAGGGGCGTATGGTCATCCGTGAGCTCCTCGCTGCTACCGTCGAGGGCTTAGGCCAGGGCGAGGTGCCTATCTTCCCCATCCAGATCTTCAAGGTAAAGGAGGGCGTGAACTACTCCGAGGCTGACTATGCGAAGGCACAGGCAGACTTCGCTGGTGCGCTGGCGGGGAAGTATACCTTCGAGACGCCGAACTTCGACCTCCTGCTCTTGGCGTGTAAGACGACGTCGCACGCTCTCTTCCCGAACTTTGTCTTCCTCGATACGCCCTTCAACCAGCATGAGCTCTGGCGCGCCGATGACCCGAAGCGCTACCTGCATGAGATCGCTACTATGGGCTGCCGCACGCGCGTCTTCGAGAATGTCTGCGGGCCCAAGACCTCTGTTGGGCGTGGGAACCTCTCCTTCACGACGATGAATCTGCCCCGACTGGCTATCGAAGCCTCTCGCCGTGCCCAGCGTGAGCTCCCTACGGCTCCTGTGGAGCAGCAGCAGGAGCGTGCAAGGGTACTCTTCCTCGAGTCGGTGCGTGAGATGGCTACCTTCATCGGTGACCAGCTGCATGAGCGCTACCTCTACCAGCGCTCGGCCTTAGCTCGTCAGTTCCCCTTCATGATGGGTAATGACGTGTGGAAGGGTGGTGCAGCCCTCGCTCCACAGGACGAAGTGGGCTCGGTCTTCGACAGCGGCACCCTCGGTATCGGCTTCATCGGCGGGCATAATGCGATGATGGCTCTCTATGGTGAGGGCCATGGACGCAGCGACCGCTCTTGGCAGACGCTCTATGATGCCGTGCAGGTGATTAACGAAGTCGTGCGCGAATACAAGCAGAAGTACCACCTCAACTACTCTGTCCTTGCTACTCCTGCCGAAGGTCTCTCGGGGCGCTTCACCCGCATGGACCGCAAGCGCTACGGCATCATCCCTGGGGTCAATGACCTCGACTACTATGTGAACTCCTTCCACGTCGACGTGCGCGAAGAGATCGGTATGCACGACAAGATCCGTCGTGAAGCGCCCTTCCATGCGATCACGCTCGGTGGGCATATCAGCTATATCGAGCTCGATGGCGAGGCGAAGAAGAATGTCTCCGTCATCCTCAAGCTCGTCAAGACGATGAAGGATACGGGTATCGGCTACGGCTCGATCAACCACCCCGTAGATACGTGTCAGGACTGTGGCTATCGTGGGATCATCTACGATAAGTGCCCCGTCTGTACCAGCGATCGCATCGCTCGTCTGCGTCGCATCACGGGCTATCTCACCGGTAGCCTCGAGAGCTGGAACTCTGCTAAGCAGGCAGAGGAACACGACCGCGTGAAGCATCACTGATCCTCCCAACTCATACTATTAAGCAGCTGACGAAGAGCCTGGGTCCCGAGGCGGCTCCCCGCCGACGGACTCCAGGCTTCGTCTTATCCATCCCACTCCTCACCCCGTCTCCGTGCGCCTCCTCAACGTCTATCGTGAGAGTATCAGTGATGGCCCAGGCCTTCGCTACTCAATCTATCTGGCTGGTTGCCGCCACGCTTGCCCGGGATGTCACAATCCCGAGAGCTGGTCGGCCGAGGCGGGTATTCCCCTTACCGAGGAGGTGCTCAGCGATATGATCACGGAGATACGGGGCAATTCTCTCCTGGACGGCATCACCGTCTCTGGGGGAGATCCCTTCTATGATCCCACAGCTCTTACTACGCTCTTAGCACGCCTACGACGTGAGACGGGGCTGTCGATCTGGTGCTACACGGGCTATACGGTGGAGTACCTCCTGCAGTCAGAGGCGCATCGCCCCGCGCTGGAGTTCATCGATGTGCTCGTCGATGGCCCCTTCGTCCAGAGCCTTCTTGACCCGCGTCTCTACTTCCGTGGTAGTCGCAATCAGCGGCTGGTGCATATCGATCACAGTGTACCCCTGTCCGAGGCGGCACTCTCGTTCCTCGATGATGCCTTCTGAGGCGCACTCTTGCTGTCTCAAGCCTTCTCCTTATCTTTATATCTCACGGGGGCTTCCCCTGCTGACACATCCACTTACCTTCCTATTAGACGATGATCTACTTCCTTGGGGCACTCTGCCTCGTCTTCCTCGTGCTCTTCCTCTACGCAGGGAAGCGCATCAAAGAACTGACTGACGTAGCTGCAGCCGCTGAGCGTGCCGAGCATGAGAAGGCACTCGAGCTCAAGATGCTGGAGACGAAGCTCCAGACGACTGCCGAGGCACATCAAGAGCTCCGCCAGCGCTACGATGCCCTCCAGCAGAAGGCTGATGAGGCCGCTGTGAGCCTTGCTACCGCCAAGACCGAGCGTGCCAGCCTCGCCTCCGAGCTGGAGAAGCTCCAGGCAGAGAAGGGCAAGCTCGCCGAAGAGCTGCGCGATAGCTTCCGTGCTGTAGCGAATGACATCATGCGCGAGCGTACCGAAGATCTCGACAAGCGTACGAAGGAGACCCTCTCTCCGCTGCGTGAGGATCTCAAGCGCTTCGGTGAGCAGGTTGATAAGACCTATCAAGAAGAAGCGCGCGAACGCTTCAACCTCAAGGACTCCATTGAGAAGCTCATCCTTCGCAGTCAGGAGATCAGTCAGGAGACCACCAGCCTCACACGTGCCCTGCGTGGTGATAGTAAGGTGCAGGGCGACTGGGGTGAGTTGGTCCTCGAGCGCATCCTTGATCAGAGCGGGCTCATTCGAGGAGAGCATTACTTCGTGCAGGAGACGCTGCGTGATGAATCGGGAGCGGTCATCACGACGGGTGATAACCGTGGTGGCCTTCGCCCTGACGTCATCGTGCGCTACCCCAATCGGGGTGCCATCGTCATCGATAGTAAGGTCAGCCTCACAGCCTATGCACGCTATGTCGCCGCTGAGACAGACGCGGAGCGTGACCAAGCACTCAAGGAGCACCTCCTCAGCCTACGCAAGCATATCAATGAGCTCTCAGGCAAGCGCTACGAAGAGTACACCGAGGGTTCGCCGAACTTCGTCATGCTCTTCATCCCCAATGAGCCCGCCTACACCATAGCGCTCGCCCACGATCCCACCCTCTGGGAGGAAGCCTATCGGAAGAATGTCGTCCTCATCAACGGCACGAACCTCATCGCTGCCCTGCGTATGGCGCAGGATATGTGGCAGCGTGATAGCCAGCAGCGCAATGTCTTGCAGATCGTCGACGAGGCGGGTAAGCTGTATGATAAGTTCGCCACCTTCTCCGAGACCTTCCTCAAGATCGAGAGCAAGCTCGAGGATGCGCAGAAGGCGTTCGGTGAAGCTAAGGGCCAGCTGCGTGATGGTCGTGGCGATATCCTCGGCCGCTTCGATAAGCTGAAGGCGCTGGGAGCCAAGACGAAGAAGGCACTGCCAGGCGGTATCCAGTCTCCAGCATCAGCCTCCGAAGACGAATAGCCTTCACTTCTCTGCGGAGATCGATAGGCCTAACTAAGTGCGACAGCCAGCTATCCTCTTACGGGATAGCTGGCTGTCGCGCTCTTGTCGGGAGGGATATACTACGAGGCTTCGTATTGAATTCGTAAATTTGTACTCATCAGGAATAAGATCACTTACTTAAACGACTATAAATGGCTAAATCTAAGGACGAGAAGAAGCGCAATGGGATTATCCCCGAGCCGACGCTGCGCCGACTCCCTTGGTATCTCTCCTTTGTAAAGCTTCTCCAAACAGAAGGACATAAGTACGTCTCCTCGCCCCGTATTGCTTCGGGTGTCGGAGTCGATGCTGCGCTCGTAGCAAAGGACCTTTCGTACGTAGAGCTTCAGGGGCGTACACGCGTCGGCTATGAGACGGAGGCTCTCATCAACTACCTCGAGGAATTCCTCGGCTTCACGAAGCGTCATCAGGCTTTTCTCGTCGGTGTCGGGAGCTTGGGCTCTGGGCTCCTTTCGGACAAGGGGCTACGGCAGTTCGGCCTTGAGGTGACCGCAGGCTTTGACGTCGCTGAGGATATCATCGGTACGGAAGTCTCGGGGATCCCCGTCTATCATATCGATGAGCTGGCGACACGTATCGAGAGCGAAGGCATCAAGATCGCCATCCTCACCGTACCTATCCTACAAGCTCAGCTGATGACCGATCGCCTGGTGCGTGCTGGTATCCGTGCGCTGTGGAACTTTACGCCCGTTCGCATCCAGACCCCCGACCACGTCGTCGTGCAGAATACCTCGATGTATGCGCACCTGGCACTGATGTTCACCCGCATGAAGGTGCTCCAGGAAAGTCAACCTACTACCCCTACCAGTAAGCCTCGCTCCAGCCGATGAAGATCTTAGGCGTAGGCTTCAATTACCGCCCGCACGTAGCCGAAGCTCCTCAGCTCGGCCTTCCTAAGCAGGCGGTAGATACTCCTCCACTCTTCTTCCACAAGGGCGATGCGCTGCTCAAGCCCCGCACGCCCTTCTTCCTCCCCGATATGGGTTCGTCCATCGAATATGAGGCGGAGCTGGTCATCCAGATCAGTCGGGTGGGGAAGTGCATCGCTGAGCGCTTCGCCCATCGCTACTATGATCGTGTGACGGTGGGTATTGACTTTACGGCACGCGACATCCAGCGACATGCTATGGCTGAGGGTCGTCCGTGGCTGGAGGCTAAGGTCTTCGACGGCTCGGCTGTCGTAGGAGAGTGGCTGGACAAGACGGCTCTGGGTTATCCCGAGCGCCCCATCGCCTTCTCGCTACGGCGGGACGGAGAGGTGGTGCAAGAGGCCGATAGCTCGGAGATGATCCATAGCTTTGATGCGTTGATTGCCTATGTGAGCCGCTTCCAGACGCTACGTATGGGTGACCTCATCTTCACAGGGACACCCGCAGGTGTCGGGCCTATAGCTATCGGGCAGACCCTCGAGGGCTTCATCGGCGAGCGCAAGGTGCTCCACGTCCCCATCAAGTAGCTGGCTACCCTTCCGTGTAGGCCACACCCCATCGCCCCACTGATCCGCTTGTGATCGGTGGGGCTTTTTTGTGCCTTGCGCAATGGTCCCATATAATAGGTGTATAGGTGCGTCGGTAGAGCTATATAGGATGGCGAAGAAAGCTATATAGCTTTGGCCTGATTCCTATATAGCTTTCTCTTGATTCCTATATAGCTTTGTGAAGTGACCTATATTGGGTTGTTCCTCCGCGTAGGGATAAAAGTTGTGGAGGAGTGCTATAAAAGTTTGGGCTACGTACGTGGCTCTAATATCTACGTGTGTGGATATTTAGATTTACATGCCTGGTCTTTAAGACTACGTACATAGATGCGGAAAAACCACTACGTAAGGCGCTTTTTCTTCACGAAAAGGACACTTTTCCCTCCGCTGGATAAGAAGAATACTCGCGATAAGGCGAGGGGCTTGTGTATCACTTCGGAGAAGCATATCGGAGAGCTGGGCGTGCGATGCCTTAGCACAATAAATAGAGAGCAGGACTCTGCCGCAGCAGTCTCATTAGATGTGGGGAGAGTTAACGCCGATAAGTTGTGTCTATACCTATATATAGGTTGTCTATGTGGGGGCAAATAACTATTCATAGGTATTTACTCGCCTCCTTGTAGCCTATAACTTTGCTTGCTAATTTCCACCCCTGTGTCTATGCGGGTCTGTGGGGAACATGAAGCAGAGATAATATATAAGTTATAAGCTATATGAGTGACATGAAATCGGCATCCCGTAGTAAGCGCCTGCGTCGCTTCCTCTTCGGAGGGATTGCCCTCGCCCTTGTCGCCCTCGTCGCCTACTTTGTCTGGGGACGCTATGGGTCGACGACGCGCATCGCCCTGGTGAACTTCCCCGGCTATCAGTCTTCGGGGATCATCCTTTCCAACGACAATAAGCACGTCCGCTATGACGAGCTGGAGCAGGGGGATATCGATAAGTTCGACAGCTACGACTGCGTCCTGGCCTTCGGTATGGGCCTCAAGTGGAATGATGAGCAGCGTGCCGAGATCAAGAAGCTGGGTGATAAGGGCCTCCCTATCAAGGTCGTCTATGCTACGACGAAGGAGAATGAGATCTCCAGCCTCGATGCAGCTAAGGACCAGCGCATCAGCGAGTATCTCGACAACGGGAATAAGAAGAACTACCGCTCTCTGTCACACTATATCCGTCGCTATATCGACGGGAAGAAGTGGTTCGCTCCCGAGCCTGATTCGGTAGCTCCCAGCTCGGCCGACGTCTACTACCATCTTGATGAGAACGTCGCCTTCGATAAACTCGCCGACTACGAAGCCTATATCAAGAAGCAGGGCTTCTATCATGAGGGGGCGAAGAAGGTCCTCGTCATCGGGGGGCTCAACGATCCCTTCAGCGGCAATAAGCAGAACCTCGATAGCCTCATCACCAGCCTCGACCGTGCGGGGCTCAATGTCTATCCCATCTCTTCCTTCTCTGACCGCCTCCGCTTCATCCAGGAGGTCTCACCTGACCTCATCATCCACTTCCCTCACGGACGTATCTCGATGATGGGGGGGGATCGCGTCGTCGAATACCTGCGTGAGCGCAATATCCCCGTCATCGCTCCCCTGACGCTCATGACCAGTCGTGAGGAATGGGAGGCTGATCCGCAGGGTATGATGGGGGGCTTCCTCTCACAGACCCTCGGTATGCCCGAGCTTGATGGAGCTATTTATCCCTACGTACTCACTACGCAGGAGAAGAATGACGACGGGCTCTACGTCCTCAAGGCTGTACCCGAGCGTCTCAAGAAGCTCACCGAGCTGGTGCAGCGCTTCCTCACCCTGCAGACCAAGCCCAATAGCGAGAAGAAGCTCGCTATCTACTACTTCAAGGGCCCTGGGCAGGAGACGCTCGCAGCGCAGGGTCTCGAAGTCGTGCCCTCGCTCTACAACCTCCTGCTCCGCCTGAAGGCTGAGGGCTATAACCTCACGGGGCTCCCTACGGATGTGAAGGCCTTCGAGGCGCAGCTGATGCGCGAAGGTCCCGTCATCCAGTCCATCGCTGGCGGGCAGATGGAGGAATACCTCAAGACGGGTAATCCTGCTTGGGTCGATAAGGCGGACTTCGATAAGTGGATTGCCGAAGACCTGACGCCCCTTCAGATCAAGGAGCTGGAGGAAACCTACGGCCCCACGCCAGGGAGCTACATGACCCGTACCTCTTCGGCTGGTACACCACAGCTTGCTGCTACGCGCATCCAGTACGGCAATGTCGTCCTGCTCCCTCAGCCTGTAGCGGGTATCGGTAGTGACAACTTCGCTATCGTGCACGGTGCCGCTTCGCCTCCCCCTTATCCCTATGTCAATGCTTACCTCTGGGCTCGCCACGTCTTCGGGGCAGATGCCTTGATGCACTTCGGTACGCATGGGAGCTTGGAGTTCACCCCGAAGAAGCAGGTCGCACTCAGCGCCAATGACTGGGGTGAAGCACTCATCGCACCTTACCCACACTTCTACTATTACACGATCGGGAATATCGGGGAGAGCATGATGGCTAAGCGTCGCTCTTATGGTAGCCTCATCTCCTATATCACCCCTCCCTTCGACGAGAGCAAGACGCGTCATATCTTCTCCGACCTGCAGCAGGCCATCGAGAAGTATTACGAGCTGAAGGAGCCTGCGGCGAAGGATACGCAGAGCCTGGCGGTGAAGAAGCTCGCTGTCGGCCTCGGTATCCATCGTGAGCTCCGCTTAGACTCGATCCTCACGAAGCCCTATACCGCTAAGGACGTCGAGCGTATCGACAACTTCGCTGAGGAGATCGCCTCAGAGAAGGTCAATGGTCAGCTCTATGTCACGGGCGTGCGCTATACCCCAGCGAAGACGACCTCCACTGTGCTGGCGATGACGGCTGATCCCATCGCTTACGCCAAGGCTCGACTGGATCGTCTGCGTGCCGCTCAGCCCATCGACAATACAAGCAATAAGCACCGCTTCTATAAGGAGTATCTCCAGCCCGCTCAGCAGCTCGTCCGTGGCATCCTCGCCTCGGGCTCGGTGAGCGAAGCTACCGTCCTCTCCTATGGTGGTATCACGAAGGAGCAGCTGGAGCGTATCCATGCACTCGCTGCGCCTAAGAAGCCCATGGGTATGAAGGCGGCTATGGCTGCTGCCAAGGGCGATAACAGTAAGTTGGGAGGTAAGCCTACTCGCCTCGATCAGATCCGTGGCGGTAGCCTCAAGGATAAGCCCGCTGGTCATCCTGGTGGGCACCCAGGGGGTAAGCCTCAGGGACACGCTGCCGACACGCCCGAGCCATCGAAGAAGGAGCGGGATGAGATGGAGGCCGTCACCGAGCTGGAGCGTGCTATCCTCAACGTCATCACCTATCGTGATGCCCTGCAGAATAGCCCTCGCCTCGAGCTTGATGCTACGATCAATGCCCTCAACGGGGGCTTCACCGCACCCTCGTCGGGTGGTGATGCCATCGCCAACCCACAGGCTGTGCCTACGGGTCGCAACCTCTATTCGGTCCGTGCTGAGAGCACACCTTCGCAGCGTGCGTGGAGTCAGGGCGTACAGCTCGCTCAGGCTACACTGAAGGCCTACAAGGAGCAGCACGGCAAGTATCCCACGAAGGTCAGCTATACCTTCTGGAGCAGTGAATTCGTCGAGACTGAAGGGGTGACTATCGCCCAGGTGCTGTATATGCTCGGGGTCGAGCCCGTGCGCTCGCAGTTTGGCTCGGTCGAGGATGTTCGCTTGATCCCCACCTCCGAGTTGGGTCGCCCACGTATCGACGTCGTCATCCAGACCTCGGGACAGTTCCGTGACCTCGCAGCTTCGCGCCTGGCGCTGATCACGAAGGCCGTCGAGCTGGTCGCTTCTCTTGGTAAGGAAGATCAGGAAAACTATGTCGCTGCTGGCTCTGTCGCCACGGAGAAGGAGCTCGTCGAGCAGGGCCTTTCGCCTAAGGAAGCCCGTGAGCTGGCGAACGTCCGCATCTTCGGTGGTGTCAATGGTATGTATGGTACCGGCATCCAGGAGATGGTCACCTCTGGAGACAAGTGGGAGCAAGAGAAGGAGATCGCTGATGTCTATCTGAATAATATGGGTGCTGCATACACCGGTAAGCAAGAGGACTGGGGACGCTTCGTCAAGCCCCTCTTCCGTGCTGCACTCAAGAATACCGACGTCGTCGTGCAGCCCCGTCAGAATAATACTTGGGGAGCGCTGAGCCTCGACCACGTCTATGAGTTCATGGGTGGTCTTACGCTCTCGGTGCGTAATGTCACGGGGAAGGATCCCGATACCTATCTCGCTGACTACCGCAACCACAGCAACATGCGTATGCAGGACCTTAAGGAGGCTATCGGCGTCGAGAGCCGTGCTACCGTCCTCAACCCTGAGTACGTGAAGGAAGTCCTGGCTGGTGGCGCGAACAGTGTCGCTAATATCACCGAGGTCGTCACCAACACCTACGGGTGGAATGTGATGAAGCCCGAGGTCATCGACAAGGAGCTCTGGGATCAGCTCTACGATATGTATATCCGCGACGTCAATAACCTCGGTGTCGCTTCGGCCTTCGAAGGGAAGAGCCCCGCAGCCCTCGAGGAGATCACAGCTGTGATGCTTGAGACGGCTCGTAAGGGGATGTGGAAGGCTTCACCCGAGCAGCTCTCTACGCTTGCCCAGCGTCATTCGGAGCTCGTGGCTAAGTACGGCCCCTCAGGTGGTGGTATGTCGGCGGACAATAAGAAGCTCCGTGCCTTCATCTCCCAGCAGCTCTCTCCCGAGGCCGCCAAGCAGTACCAAGCTCAGATGAAGCAGATGGACGAAGGTTCTTCGGCCGATGCCCCCAGCCAGAATGGTATGGTGATGAAGAAGGAGACGGTCGCTGATCAGGCTGGAGCCGTGACGCGTAGCTTCAATGGTCTATGGATCGTAGCTGGGGTAGCTGTCCTCTTCATCGGGCTCCTCGTCCTCCTGCGTATCAAGCGTCGCCGTGATGCTGAGTAGTCCCCTGATGCTAACCTCTATCTTCTCGGTGTAGCTGATGGAACTCGTCGTCCAGATCCTCCTGCTCTTCATCATCGTAGCCTCCGTGCTACGCCTCTCTTTTGAGCGGGGCTGGATCATCCCCACACTCTTTGCTGTCGTGGCAGCTGTCTTCGTCTACTTGACCTATCCCTATGCGATCGAGCAGACGAAGACCGGCCTCGCAGCCTATATCGCCGACCGCTCGCTACGTGAGTATGCAGCCATCTTCATCTCGCTGGATGTGGCACTCATCGTGGCCTACAGCTTCTCCCGTCTGAGTCACCCACGTGGTCGAAGGGGTAGGGTGATAGCCTTCCTCCTACGCCTCTATCCAGGGGTGCTTATCTTCCCCGTGCTCTTCTATCTGCAGTCGACGCTGATCTTCGCCCTGCCTGGGATGGCCTTCGGGGTGGTCTCCCTCCTCCTTGCCGCAGGGACGGTGGTGCTCCTGCTGGGCCTTACCTTCCTCTTGCGCTTCCTCCTGCCCGAGGAAGAGCAGCGTCTGGAGGTGCTCTTCTTAGTAGAGCTCTTTGTCTTCATCCTCGGGATCATCGCTTCGGTCGATGAGACCATCCGTATGGCACCCACCGAGAGCCCCATCCAGTGGAGTGGGCTGGTGCTGACCCTTGGCATCGGACTGCTGTGCTTTGCCGTGGGCTACTTCGCTCCCCGTATCCGTCGATCACTTAAACACAAATAATATATAATATACCCGCACTTATGGATCAGATATCCAAGGTACTCTTCGTCATCTCGAATAGCCTCCTCATCCCCGACATCCTCTTCCTCATCATCCTCTTTATCCGTTCGCTCATCCTCGTCGGGGGCTTCTACAATAGCTTCATGCAGCGTCGTCGTATGAATACGCTCCTCGGCGATGTGCGTGCTCTCAATGCTGGGAACCTCTCCGAGCTGTCGGGCCGCCTGCCTAAGTCCAACCGCTCTCCCTTTATTGACCACCTTGATGACTTGCTCACGCGCGAAGGCCTCACGGAGGACTATGCGAACTACGTCATCAGCAGCTACGAGAATGTCTGCGAGAAGGACCTCTCCCTCTCTAAGCTCCTGACGAAGGTCGGTCCCGTGCTCGGTCTTGTCGGGACGCTCATCGCTATGAGCCCTGCGCTCGTCGGTCTCTCCTCCGGGGATATCGGTGCGATGGCCTATAATATGCAGGTCGTCTTTGCTACCACCGTCGTCGGTCTGGTGATCAGCTTGGCGGGTCTGGTGACTCTACAGTACAAGCAGCGCTGGTATACCAAGGATGTAGCACTCCTTGACTACATCTCTTCACTCCTTCTTGATAGCCGTACGAAGTAACTATGGGACGCAAGCCACGCCGCCCGAGCAAGCTCATGCAGGGTGAAGATACCGACCCTCTGACCGTCGTCGTCAACCTCTTCGACGTATCCATGGTCTTCGCCGTCTCCCTCATGGTCGCTATGGTGATGAACATGAATATGACCGAGGTCTTCACACAGGAGGACTTCTCTGTGGTGAAGAATCCAGGGAAGGAAAATATGGAGATCATCACGAAGAAGGGCGGTAAGATCGAGCGCTATACCCCCTCTAATGAGAAGACCGATAAGTCCAGCTCCCGCGGTCGCCGTGTCGGTGTCGCCTATGAGATGGAGGATGGTCAAGTCTATTACGTCCCCGAGGACGCCCTACCTGCTGAGTCAAAGTAGTTTCTTTTACCCTCATATATGCCGCAGACCAAGCTCCTGCTGACCCTCTTGACGAGCCTGACGCTTAGTGCTGAGCTCGCTCTACCTCCTCTTGCTGCTGCACAGACCACTCAGCAGACGACGGCCTTCACCATCACAGGCGCCGTCGTTGAGCGGGATGGTAGCCCCCTCTACGGGGTGATCGTCCGAGCAGGGAATGCTAAGACGATGACCAATGCAGGCGGTCGCTTCACGCTGACCCTTGCCACACGGCCCGAGGACGGACGCCAAGCTCTCACCCTCTCCGCTGTCGGAAAGAAGACCCAGCAAGTGACCTTCGTCGAAGGTCATCCGCTCCGTGTCGTCCTCGAGGATGCCGTCGGGGAGATCAAGGAGGTCGTCGTCCGTGCCCGCCCCAATATCAATGCCCTTGACCTACGTGCCCGCTCGGGTGTCGTGGCACAGGTCGATAT
The DNA here is from genome assembly GCF_000292995.1 of Porphyromonas sp. oral taxon 279 str. F0450. Taxonomy (NCBI): domain Bacteria; kingdom Pseudomonadati; phylum Bacteroidota; class Bacteroidia; order Bacteroidales; family Porphyromonadaceae; genus Porphyromonas; species Porphyromonas sp. oral taxon 279. The sequence goes on from NZ_ALKJ01000033.1 coordinate 88,695, forward strand.
GAAGCTCCTTGCGCAGAAGCCGATGATCGACCTCTCACTGGCGCTTCAGGGTGCTGTGCCTGGGCTCACTGTCGTCAATCGTGGTGAGCTCGGTATGAAGCCAGAGATCCGTATCCGTGGCAATAACTCCTTCACCAAGGGCGATGCTGCCAATGAGCCCCTCTATGTGCTCGATGGGAAGATCATCTCTCCACAGGCCTTCATGACGCTCAATCCACTTGACATCCGTGAGATCAAGGTGCTCAAGGATGCCGTAGCGACAGCGCTCTATGGGGTGAAGGCTGCCAATGGCGTGCTGGAGATCTCCTCACGCCGTGGTGTCTCGGGCCCCATGTCGATTAGCCTCAGTACGCAGGCCGGTGTTACGCTACGCGGCCGTCAGACTACGACGATGATGGATACGGATGAGAAGCTCGAGCTGGAGCGCCGTATGCAGGTGACCACCGCGCCGGGCTACCTCTTCTCCCCAGACTTCATCTCGTCTGCGACGCTCAGCGACCTCCGTCAGAGCTATCAGTCGACGCTCGGTATCGCCCCGACGTGGACGCGAGAGGAGTACTTGGCCTACGGGAGCAGACAGCTTGATTCCCTGCGTCAGATCCATACGAACTGGTGGCACGACCTCATTCGCCCCAATTCCTATCAGAGCCACAACCTCAGCTTGCGTGGTGGGAGCCAAGATGTGACCTACTACGTCTCGGGCAACTTCTCCCGCCAAGGTGGGCAGCTGGAGGGCAATGATACCAAGCGCTTCACTCTCACTAATAGCCTCGACTGGCAGAGTCGCCTCGGCTTCGTGTCGCTTGGCCTCACGGGAGGCTATGCTAAGACGAATAGCCCGAATAGCAGTGACTTCAGCCCCCAGCAGCTGGTCTACGAGCTTAACCCCTATGAGACGAAGAGCTCGACACAGCTCTTCTCCTACCCTGGACGCAAGTACAGCGACCTCACGGGACAGTTCCGTCGCTGGACGAAGGAGATCCGCTTCGGTACAAGTCTGAGTGCTAACCTCCGTCCCTTCGAGGGGATGCAGCTGGATGCTGTCCTTGGTCTTGACTACGTGCTCAATGAGAGTGAGCAGATCACTCCCGCTACGGCCTACAGTGAGGTGACGCGTCGCCGTCCCATCGAGCGAGGGATGATCTCTGTGGGGAAGAATACCGACTTCAACTACTCGGCTAATCTTCGTGCGACCTACCAGCGTCTCTTCGCAGAGAAGCACGATTTCAGTATCTCTGCCAATACCGACTACTACTACAGCGAAGGCCGCCTGCTCTCGGTGACGGGGCATGGTATCGGCCTGCAGGAGTATCTGGCAGGGGTGAACAAGGGACTCACGTCAGCAGACCTCCGCCCCGACTTCTCCGGCTCTAACGCCACATCCGCTCAGCTGGGCTTCGGCCTGGCTACGGGCTATACGTATGATAAGAAGCTCGATCTCTTCGCTGCCTACAAGGCGGATGCCTCAAGCCTCCTGCCCCGTGACAAGCGCTGGAATACCGCGTGGGCACTCGGTGGAGGCCTGCATCTTGAGGAGCTTCTGCCCTTCCTCCGTGGTGGAAGCCTACTGACGGGGCTTGGACTAAAGGCTTCGTGGGGGCTGACAGCAAGCCTCGGGGGGATTACCTCAGCCTCAGCTGTGCCCATCTTCTCCTACCAGCAGAGCTCCTTCTACGCAGATCAGTATCGCCTCATCCGTCTCTCTACCCTCTACAATGACCGCTTGAAGCCCGAGCAACTCAAGAGTGTGGACCTCGGCCTTTCCGTGCAGCTGGCTCATGCCCACACGCTCGATGTGAACCTCTACCGCCGCGATACGAAGGATGCTCTGATCATGACGGATATCCCAGCGAGCAACGGCTTCCTCTCGATGCTGGATAATGTCGGTAGTCTGCGTAATGAGGGGGTGGAGCTCTCTGCTTCCTCTCGCCTTCTTAGCGGTGAAGACTGGCGCCTCTCGCTCCGTGCAGCCTTGGCCTACAACCGCAGTAAGGTGCTCGACCTCTATGGGAAGACCGCCCTCTATTCGGGCGACAATGTCTACCCCGACTACGAGGTAGGGCGCTCCTACGACTATGTCTATGGGCTGGATGCTCTTGGGGTCAATCCACTCTCGGGCGAACTGATGTTCCGTGACCGACAGGGGGCAGAGCAGAGCTTCGGTAAGACGATCGTGCGCGATGACCTCGTGGGTATCGGCTACCGCACACCACCCTATACGGGTACCTTCGGCCTGACCTTCGGGTACAAGGCGCTGGAGCTGGATGCGCAGTTCTACTATGTCTTCGGGGGCTTCAAGGCCTATTCGATGACCTACGTGCGTGGGGTCTCCGATGTAAATAAGAATGCCATCGCAGGGCAGGTGTCCCGCACGTGGTTCGCCCTCGGTGACGAAGATCGCCTCTATCCCAATCCACGAGCGGGGACGCAGACCTTCAACAACCTCTCGCACTATCCCAATACGCGGATGATCTCGCGCAGTGACTACCTGCGTCTCTCGATGCTGAGCCTGCGCTACCGCCTCTCTTCATCGCTGCTACACCATCTGGGCGATGTCGTGAAGTACGCTACGATAGCCCTACAGGGATCGAACCTCTTCACGCTTACGCCGTATAAGGGTGGTAGCCCTGAGTCGGGTACCTATGACCTCGGTGTGCAGCCCGTCCTTACCCTTCACCTCAATCTCAACTTCTGATGTCCTTGCTTCTCCGACGCTCTGTGCTACGGATGCTCTGCTCTGTCCTCGCGGTGGTACCCTTCCTCTCGGCTTGCTCACTGGATATCCCCGTGGAGAATGAGTTGACCGACCCGAAGGCAATCTCCTCCGTGCAGACGGCTTATGAGGCGCTTGCCTCCGCCTATAGCTCCTATCCGAAGGTAGAGCTCGAGCTTAGTCTCCTCTCCGACGAGCTGGTGCCCACGCATCGTGCCAGCCAAAGCCCGCAGATGGCGCAGCTCTATGCCTATACCGACTATGCCCTGCAGAGTCTGGCCTCTGACCTCTGGTCGGGCTACTACGAGACCATTAAGGATGCGAACGCTGTGCTCGTTCGACTCCCCGACCTCCGCTCACGACTCTCCTCTGCTGAGCAGCTCCAGCTCGACTACCTTGCAGGTGAGGCGAAGACCCTCAAGGCGCTCTCTTACCTCCAGCTCCTCCAGCTCTTCGCTACACCCTATGATGATGCCAAGCATACGGGTGGGATCATCCTCAAGGACCGTGTGGAGCGTGAGGAACTTCCACGTAGCACAAAGGCCGAGACGGTGCAGGCTATCGAGCGTCTGCTGAAGGAAGCCCTCACGGCTTTCGACACGACGACGCGCCCGCCCTACGGCTCTGCCCCAGGCTTCGTCAATGCCGCTACGGCTCGTGCACTCCTTGCTCGCCTCTATCTCTATGCTGGTGAATGGGCTAAGGCCGAGGAAGTGACCCGCACACTCGTTCCCGCGATGCTCTCCGCGTCGATGGTCCCCACGACACCGCTTGCTTGGTCGCAGGGTGCATCTACTATAGCCCTCTTCGCCAGCTCGGTGCCCGTGACCTACTATAATAGTATCTACGCTCAGGCGAAGTCGGCTACTAATGCGACCTACCAGCTTCCCCAGCGAAGCTACTTTGCCTCGACGGACCTCCGTCATCGCAGCTATGCCCTTGACAGCACCCTGCAGGTCGATGCTACCACGACCCGCTCGCTGCAGATCATCGGGAAGTATGCTGCCTTCCTCTTCGCTGGAGGGCTCCCTTCTTACAACTGTGTCGTCCGCACGACCGAGCCTATCTTCCTGCGTGCTGAGGCCTTGGCTCGCAGTGGTGATCAGACGGCTGCACGCGACCTCCTCAATAGCTACCTCCGTCTGGTCGGTGCAGATGAGGTCGCTTCGACCGTGACGGACAGTGCTCTTATCGATGCTATCATCGCCGAGAAGGCTCGGGAGTTCGCCGGCGAAGGCCTACGCTTCTTCGACCTCAAGCGTCTGGGACTACCTATCAAGCACTATACCCCCAATGAGGAGCGTGTCTCCCTCACACTACCAGCAGGGAGCTACAAGCGCACCCTGCCACTGCCCGCCTCCGAGCGCTCGAATAAGAACCTCGGGGCACAGAACCCTGGGTGGCCTGAGCTTACCCATTGATCTCATCCTTTTACTATCGTATCTCCATTATGAAGACTTCCCTTTATCATCGCTTACGGAGCATCGGGGCCATCGGGCTCTTCTCCCTGCTCCTCCTTTCGCTCCTCCCCTCGTGTGCGAAGGATACCCCCGACAATAAGTATCGTGGGGAGAATAAGATCCAGCTGCGTCTGCCCGACGGCTCTCGCTCGGTGCTCATAGCTGCGACCTCTACCTCTCCTATTAAGGTCACCGTACGACTGACCTCTCGTCGCACGGATGCGGTCACGCTACAGCTCAATCTTACGGGCGAAGCTGCCTCATCCCTCACGCTCTCCTCGAAGACGCTTACGATCCCCGCAGGTCAGCTCGAGGGAGAGGTCGTCATCACACCTTCGGCTAAGGACGTGACGACCCAGCAGCAGGCCAAGCTCTCCGTCACGTCCGCTGCCTCGGGTCTGATGGTCGAGGGCGATCTGACGATCACGATCTCGCCCTTCCCCGTGTGGACACCCACAGCTGCTCAGCAGGCGCTCATCGACGGCTATCGTGCCAAGGGTATCGACCTCTCCACGATCCTCGGCTATCATACGGTCGAGGGGAGTGTTGACTGGGCGGGCTTTACCGACCCTGACTATGGTAGGGATATCCGTTCGAAGGCCACCTGGCGCATCAGCGGTGCTACGATGCTCGTCGAGTTGAGTGACCGTACTACGGCCGACCAGCCCGTACTGAAGTTCTCATACAACGCCCTTGGTCTGAACGATATCTATAAGAAACTCTGGGACGGCTATACGGTCGATAATCTCATCTACTTCTATGCCGAAGGGACATCAAGTCTGGAGGTGATGAAGGCGATCAACTGGACGCAGTCCTCACCTGAGACCTTCAATGTCGTGCTGGACAACGTCCGTGTGAATGCCTCCACAGGTACGCTCGCCTTCACGGGCAAGCGTCTCTCGGGTATGCCTGCGACTTATCCGCTCCGTGAAGACGAGTCAGATAGCCCCATCGTCGTACCCTTCACCTACGAGTCCTCGGTATGGACGCGTGTGATGGCGAAGATCGCAGCTGAGCCTACCTTCAAGGAGACGGTCGAGTCGGCCGATGGGATGGAGCTGTACAGCATCCTCTCCAATACGGGTATCGACGAAGATCGTACGGCTGAAATCAATGCTACCGAAGGCCATTACGTGAAGCCCGAAGGGAAGATCGACCTCAAGAAGGGTACGCTTTCCTTCACGTTCCCCTTCCACGGCTACAACTCGGATTACTATTCGGTGGTGAAGGTGACTTCGCAGCAGCGCAAGTAAGGCACCGCACATTGCCACTCTAAATACCCGCCCCCGAGGCTGTCTGACTGCTCCATAGTCAGCGGCCTCGGGGGCGGGCTTTTATCGGGTAGGGGAGATGCTGTTCCTTATGAGACCTTGCGCAATAGTTTCATATAGGTATATGGGTGGATAGAGCTATATAGGATGGTGAAGAATGCTATATAGCTTTGGACTGATTCCGTATAGCTTTGTGACGCGACCTATATTAGGTTGTTGCTCCTCGTAGGGATAAAAGTTGTGGACGAGTGTCAGATAAGTTTGGACTACGTACGTGGCTCTAATATCTACGTACGTGGATATTTGGATTTGCGTGCTTGGTCTTTAAGACTACGTGCGAGATAGAAGAATATCACTACGTGAAGGCGCTTTTTTCTTCACGAGAATGACGCCTTTCCTTCCGCTGGATGAGAGGAATACTCGCGATAAGGCGCAGGGCTTGCGCATCGCTTCGGAGAGGCATGTCGGGGAGCTGGGCGTGCGATGCCTTAGCACTCTAAATGGAGGACAGGAATCTAAAGTCGCAGTCTCGAGTTGGTGTGGGTGTTTTTTTATATACTTGCAGTGGAGTACGCAATCTCCATTAAGACACATACTACGCAGCCGTAGAATCTAAATCATCGTATGAAGAAACTCCTCTTTTCTTTGCTCCCTCGTCCACGAGACTTGGCAGTACCCCCACGCACCTGTACGTCCCTTCGTCATAAATGTGTTGAAGCCAGTACCCTATTGGTAGGCATTTTATTTGTCCTTATCTCTATCCCTACGGCCTTTGCTCAGGAAGTGTCCTCGCTGGGTAAGCTTGGTACGGAGCGAGTCGACTCCGTGAAGAAGATGGTCGTTGATACCGCGAAACTTCGACTACTATATAAGTGTACCTACCGCCCCGACACGGCCAACCTGAAGCGGGAGGGTGAGGCTTGGCGTCTTCTGCAGGTGGGGTCGCATGCGACGAAAGAGTGGACGATGGGGGCAGCGCGCATCGATTCACTGCGTGATGCCTCGGCTGCTCAAGGGCGGACTTGGATGGAGATCTTACCGCTCTATATGGGCGCACTCTCTCAGCAGGCGGGGGACTATCAGATGATCCTTGCGGATATGAGGAGCGGTGTGCTTACAGAGCAGAACAACATAGTCGTAGATGAGTACCTCTACGAGGAGCCTATTCCTACACAAAGGTGGGAGTCGCTTCCTGGAGATACGACCCTCCTCGACTACCCTTGTCGCCGAGCAAAGACCCACTTTCGAGGGCGTGACTTCATCGCTTGGTATACCGATGAGTTACCCTTTAGTGTCGGGCCTTGGAAGTTCTCGGGTCTTCCGGGACTGATCCTCTGTGTCTATGATACGCAGCGTCACTATGTGTACGAAGCTGTGGGGCTGGAGTATGCTAAGGCGGG
>NZ_ALKJ01000034.1:0-7661 GCF_000292995.1 Porphyromonas sp. oral taxon 279 str. F0450
GAAGCTCCCCGAGAGATGAATGGGCAGACCGTGTACTTTGATGACGATCATCACCCCATCATGCAGGCAAGCCACGAGCAGGAGGAGCTACTCTTTGCCCCAGAAGAATACACCCTCTGGACTCTGGAAGTAGAGCGGGTGAGTGCCGAACTCAAGGCTAATACCCCAAAGCATAGCCCCTCCTCACAGAAGGCTCATACGGAAACTAAGACCCAAACATCCCGCAGGCGTAAGCAGCCTGCTCGCGATACGATCCAAGAGGCTTCTCTCTTCGACTTCACAGATGAAGCAGGACAAGGCCAGGTGGTCCCCACAACCGAGTATCGGGAAGTCTTTGACACATCTCCTCGCCCCTTCCTCTCCGCCCCCGACAGCCACCTTCGCGATGGCTCGATCGTCGCGCAGAAAGGACAGATAGGCTACCTCTCTGACCTCAAGAGGCGACCAACCTTTCACCCCATGGATCTCCCTCTCGCTCAACTTACTCGCCTAAGAGCCTACATAGAGATCCGCGAGAGCTATCACCGGCTCTATGACTATGAGGCCACCAACCATGCCGAGGACAAAGAGGAACGGGAGAAGCTCAACCGACTCTACGATGCTTATGTCGCTCGCTGGGGAGAGCTGAACAAGAAAGCCAATACGGACGTCATTAAGATGGATGCCATGGGGATGGAGATGCTCTTTCTTGAGCGCTCTATCGATGGACACTTCGTCAAAGCGGATATCTTCGATCATCCCACAGCCTTCTCCTCCGCCGAACTCTCAATCGCTTCCGACCCGCTCGAAGCTCTAGGAGCCTCGCTCAACAAGTATGGAAGTGTGGAGCTCTCCTACATGGCTTCGCTACTTCCCGAGATGGAGGAGAACGACATCATCTCTGCCCTCGAGGGACGTATCTACTACAATCCTGAGGTAGGTGGCTATGAGGTAGCCGATAAGTTCATCTCGGGCAACGTAATCGAGAAAGCTGATAGGCTTGCCTCTTGGCTACTTGACCACCCCGACCACGAGGAAGGGAAACAGAGCTTGGCAGCTCTTATGGCAGCACGCCCAACGCCTATACCCTTTGCCGACCTGGACTTCAACCTCGGGGAACGCTGGATCCCAGCAGCTGTGTACGGTGAGTTTGCCTCCGACTTCTTCGGCACAGATATCCGTGTGGCATATCACGCCAACATGGATGAGTATACTATCACTTGTGATCGAAAAAATGGTAACATCTGGCATAAATACGCCGTACAAGGCGAGTTCCGTCGATACGACGGCTTGCACCTACTGAAGCACGCCCTACACAACACCATTCCCGACATTAACAAGAGCAAGGAGGTCATCGACCCCTCCTCGGGAGAAACGAAGTCCATCAAGGTGCGTGATGGCGAGAAAATCCAGCAAGCTAACAACAAGATCGAGGAGATTAGACAAGCCTTTGTCGATTGGCTCACAAGACGCCCTGAGACCTTCAAAGAGCAGCTCACCAGTCGCTACAACGAACTCTTCAATTGCTTCGTGCGCCCCAATTTCGACGGAGCGCATCAGAGCTTCCCCGACCTAGACCTCAAGCGACTCGGCATCCCTGACCTATACAAAAGTCAGAAAGATGCCGTATGGATGCTGAAAACCAATGGTGGGGGGATCTGTGATCATGAAGTAGGGGCAGGAAAGACGCTTATCATGTGTACCGCAGCCTATGAGATGAAGCGACTCGGACTGGCAAATAAGCCCATGATCATAGGACTCAAAGCCAACGTCTTTGATATCGCTGACACCTTCCGCAAGGCCTATCCTAATGCGCGGATACTCTACCCCGGCAAGGATGATTTCACCAAGCAGAACCGCCAGCGCATCTTTGCCGACATCAAGAACAACGACTGGGATTGCATCATCCTGACGCACGAGCAGTTCGGGATGATCCCTCAGGCCCTCGAGATACAACAAGCCATCCTACAAAAGGAGATGGACTCCGTGGAAGAGAACCTCAATGTCCTCCGAAGAGAAGGCAAAGACATCTCCCGTGGGATGCTCAAAGGACTTGAGAAGCGCAAGCAAACACTCGAGGCCAAGCTCCACGACATCCAGGACAGCATCTCCGAGCGTAAGGATGACGCCGTGGACTTCAAGATGATGGGCATAGATCACCTCTTCGTCGATGAGTCACACCAATTCAAGAACCTCATGTTCAACACCCGCCACCACCGTGTATCGGGCCTAGGGAACCCTGATGGCTCACAACGAGCGCTCAACTTGCTCTTTGCCATTAGGACCATCCAAGAGCGCTCGGGCAAAGACCTAGGAGCAACCTTCCTCAGCGGCACTACAATCTCCAATAGTTTGACCGAGCTCTATCTACTCTTCAAGTATCTACGCCCACAAGCCCTCGAGAAACAAGGCATCAACAGCTTTGATGCCTGGGCTGCCGTCTTTGCCAAGAAAAGTACAGACTACGAGTTCTCCATCACCAACGAGATCATTCAGAAGGAGCGCTTCCGCACCTTCATCAAGGTCCCAGAGCTTGCTGCCTTCTATGCAGAAATTTGTGACTTTCGCACCGCAAAAGATATCGGGATAGACCGCCCCAACAAGAATGAAATCCTACACAACATTCCACCAACACCCGAGCAGGAGATCTTCATCAAACAGCTCATGGAGTTTGCCCGTTCAGGAGACGCTACGCTTCTCGGTAGAGAGCCCCTAAGTGACAAGGAAGAAAAGGCCAAGATGCTTATCGCCACCGACTACGCCCGCAAGATGAGCCTCGATCTACGCATGATCAACCAAGAGAAATACAGCGACCACATCGACAACAAGGCCTCACACTGCGCACGGATGCTGGCTCAATACTACCAGAGGTTTGATGCGGCTAAAGGGACCCAGTTTGTCTTCTCTGACCTCGGAACTTACAAGCCTGGAGAATGGAACGTGTATTCCGAAATCAAGCGCAAGCTCATAGAAGACTATAAGATCCCTGCTCACGAGATACGATTCATACAGGAATGCAAGAACGAGCGAGCGAAGAAAGCCATGGTAGAGGCCATGAACCGAGGAGAGATCCGCATCATCTTCGGCTCAACATCAATGCTCGGCACAGGCGTTAACGCCCAGCAGCGAGCCGTGGCCATTCATCATCTCGACACTCCCTGGAGACCATCGGACCTCGAGCAACGCAACGGAAGAGCCGTACGCAAGGGCAATCAAGTAGCCAAGGAGTGCGCGAATAACACGGTCGATGTCATCATCTATGCCGTAGAACGATCGCTCGACAGCTATAAGTTCAACCTCCTACACAACAAGCAGCTCTTCATCAACCAGCTCAAGAGCAATACCCTCGGTGCACGAACCATCGATGAGGGCGCTATGGACGAGGAAAGTGGAATGAACTACTCCGAATATGTGGCCGTACTCTCAGGTAATACTGACCTCCTGGAGAAGGCAAAACTCGACAAGAAGATCACAGCCCTGGAGTCAGAACATAAGAACTTCATGAAGGAGCGAGACGCTGCTTCAGGGAAGCTCCAAGAGCTGGAGCACTCCGTAGAGTTCCACACAAGCCGTGTGGCCGAAGCTAAGGGAGATCAGGCCTTATTTGAAGCTCGCGTGCAGCATGACGCAGAGGGCAATGCCATCAATAAGTTGGAGCTGACGGGGCTTCCAGAGAATTGCGACATGAAGCTCGTAGCATCCCGTCTACAAGAAATCGCCGAGAAAGCTCGAACCCAAGGAGAATACCACAAGATTGGATCAATCTACGGCTTCAATATCTTCGTCAAGACCGAGAGCTCAGCAAAAGACCTCTTCCAAGGCTCCGTCAATCGATTCTTCGTCAAGGGAGAAGGAAGCATCTACTACACGCACAACAATGGTAAACTTGCCAGCGACCCCAAGCTAGCCTGCCAAAACTTTCTCTCAGCCCTCGAGCGCATTCCCAAGGTCATGGCAACCCACGAGAAGGAGCTCACCAGAGCCTCACAAGACATCGAGATCTACAAGGCGATGGCTAGCGGACAGTGGAATAAGGAGGAGGCTCTTAGAGACCTCAAAGCACAGGCAGCAGAGCTTGACAGAAAAATAGCCCTCTCCCTCATCCCTACGGACGGAGCCGAGGGGGAGGGAGAGGACCAAGTAATACAGCAGAAAGAGAACGTACAGCAGCACCCCAATGGAGGAGGCAACACACGCCCGATATCTGTAGGGCAGTCAGCTACGCCAGAAGAATCATCCTCCTTAGCTCAATCCACGGCTTCCCGACCCAACGAGAAGGAAGAAGCTGTGAGTAAAGTCGTCTTCGCTAAACCGAAGATAAGGTAAGAGGAGCTACCAACCACTTGTGCAGATGGAGATAAGTTGTATTAGGATGAAAGCTCCAAGAAGTGGCTAAGGCGCTCTATCTCTTCTCGAAATTTTGTTGGATTATTATCTCGTAACTTCTGAATGTTTTGAAGCTTCCATTGAACTGCCGGGAACCGTCCTAAATCACCCGCTACACAAAGGCTCCAATCAGGAGTGCCCTGTTCAAATGACAAGAGAAACCTCTTATCCCTATCTGTCCAGTTCTCACGAACCCTCTCTACAAGATTCTTGCGAGCCTCTTCATAATCAAGGTAGGAAAACGGCGTACTCGTCATCCCCTTGAACTGATTCTCAAGAGCTTCTTCTTGGTTGATGCAATGAGGTGACAAGGACTCAATAATGGGTTTGTCACTTCCACACAAGCTCAGGAGCAAACCTTGTTTGACCTGCTCCCAATTCTCTTTTCGCATCAACCAAAAATCAAAGAGGTCCCGAGGATGTTGCCGACTAAGAGCTGCAGCGAGCTTCCCTCCGTAGAGTTGAGCATAAGAAACAATACGAGCCTTACAACTTGCTTGGAACACTTCTTGAGCCTTAGGGCACAAACTCAGGATATCGGCTTCCCCAAGAAGGCCTCTTTTCATTCCATTGACTTCAATCTTAACTAGGGCACCTTGATAAGCGCACTGTAGCTTCCACACATCGGCTCTGTGCATGACTTTGATGCCAGGAATGGTGCGCTCTATATGCTCTTTTAAGCCCTGCAACAAGCGATTGATATCAGCCAAGCTCTCACTCCTCGGAGCAATAGGGATATAAGTAAGATCAATATCCACAGAATAACGAGGCATATCTTGATGGAAAAGATTGATCGCCGTTCCTCCATGAACAGCAAATTCTTTTATCCTATAGACAGAAGGCATGATGCGTATTAGCAAGGCTACCTGCTGATGATACTGCTGGCTATTCATAATTATATAATTCTTTAGGAATAGTCATCTTGTATTTAGCAACATAGGCCCCATCCTTAACCAGCTGATGCTTGTGGGAACCAATATCAATTCGGGATACATCTAAATCGTCGAACCAAGCATGCCCAGCCTTTTCCGCCATATAAAGGAAAAGACGTCGCACACGATAATGCTCGACTTCCTCTAATAGCAACTGCAGTACATCTGCTCGAAGCACCGTGAGTTGTTCCATTATATAGAAGAGATCGACATAGTTATATAGCTTGGGAGCTAAATACAGACACTCGATAAAAGCCTGTTCTGGGATCGATACTTGGAGTAGCCAATCTTGATATTGGAATGAAGCAAGGCGAACTGATTGAAGTATCGACGAATGAAATGGTCTGAAATCACGATCAAACAAAGAGGATTTCAACCATAAAGGGACGGAGCGCTGTCGCATGCCAACCATCAAGACTGGCTTGCCCATAGGGACATAGTGATTGAACCCCCATAACTCCAAAGCGGAATGAGCCGCAACATACAAGTCAGAAGATACTTGACTTTGATAAGAAGCCAGGGCTCCCAAAGCAGACAAGCTCTCTCCTTTACGATAAAAAACACCCTTTGATAGAGCTGATAACCACCCAGACTTACGATAGCGCATAAGGAGCTGAGGACTATAGCCTTGGTCATGTAGCCAGCTTGAGAAGAAGAGCCCGCCCTTCTGGGCAAGCTGAAGCAGCTGGTTTATCTTTGCTTCTCTATATACACCCATAGTTTATTACTATTTGCTTTTATCAACCACAAAGATAGGCAATTAAAGATGACTTCCGCCTGTCCTAAAGTTGATTACTCTGCCAAATAATACACTATAAGTTTATTACAAAGATCGGAACTTCAACCAGCAGAACTCTCAGGGGCTAAAACCTCATCGCTACCACTCCTCGCGTCGCCTAAGCATCTCATCAACCTCTGCTCTCAAAAAGAGCAAGCGACCATTAGCCTTGAGGTAGGGAATCTTCCCAAGGGAGACCCAGTTGTAGATGGTCTTCTGCTCCACCTTGAGGAGCTTAGACACGTCAATAATATCGAGGTACTCTGCTCGGAGGGGAGGATAAACCCGAAGTTCATGTTCTTGCCTTTGCAGGCAGAGCAGCTCATCAAGCTTAGCTTCCATCAGCATAAGCTTCTCAAAAAGGCTCCGAAACTGAGCCTCGCTCTGGTGTGAATCTAGATGGGGCATGACTTGTTCTCTTGATAGTTTCCTTGGGCATCTTGCCTAAGAATGCCCTGCTCTTTCATGTAGGCAATGTACTTCTTTGCGGTACGATCTTTGATCTCAAGCTCGCGCATCAAGACTTCGCAGAGGTCCTGATAAGATAGATGACTCGTCGTACGGAAAAGCTCACGAACTACAGCAAGCAGCTCGCTACTCTTACGCCGGTCTTTGTCTTCCTTAGACTTCTCCCCTCGGTAGACGTGCATATCAAGAGCCTTATCCCAGCCAAAGAGCATCATCGGCACATCTAAAGGACTACCATCTCTAACTTTTAAGGCCTTGACAACCGAGTATTCAGGGTGATCATCTCTCTCAATAGAGAGAATACCTGCCGCCTTGCGCTGTAGCTCGGAACCAATATGCCCCCTGAGCTTAATCCCGCTCGGCACAAAGTGAAGGACACAGATAAGGCAGGTGTTATAGATACCGGCCAAGCGGTAGAGCTCATCGACGATAGCAATGCTCTCCGTCTCATCATTAGCTGATCGAATGAGGTCGGCAATACCATCAATAACCACGAGGTGAATACCCCCATGCTTATGATGAAAGATGTCCATACTCTCTTGGATAAGCTTCAAGCGATCCTTACGCGAGAGCGAAGCTAGATAGAGCGAATGGTAGAAGTCAGGGACAGCCGTGAGCGATGCCCGGCGGAGCGTTTTACCTAGGTTCTTGTGTAGCTGAGCCTCTGACTGCTCCGTATCGTAGTGTAGAACCGCCAGCCCCCTTGGATTCGGCGTAACTTCAAGCCCTAGGGTCAGCCCGGCATCCAGGCGTTGCTGGGCAAGGGCTCCAGCAAGGATAGCAGAGACATAGTTACTCTTACCCGTACCCTCTCCTCCCGTAATGCAGAAGAGGTTGTCCTGCGTCCCAAGAGGTACCCCGTTAACTGCTACGAGCGATTTAGAGGCATCAGGAGGGTTATCATAGTCGATTTCACACGAGCGTAGGAGCATCATCGTTTGCGTGTACATCTGAGAGAGGAGCGTATTCAGTAGCCCTCGGAAGTCGGCCTCCTCATTCCCCAGAGCAAAGTAATCCGAAATATCCTTCTCAGCCTTCGTCCCTTTGAGTGGAAGCTGAAGCTGCTTCACATGATAAGCCGACAAGCGACCTACCTGCCGCTGAGCCTCACGAAGCCC
>NZ_ALKJ01000035.1:0-3004 GCF_000292995.1 Porphyromonas sp. oral taxon 279 str. F0450
TGCTTAGATCTCCACATCACTATCACGATTATAATCTAAATAAATTAGTTGCCTTGTTTTGTCACCTTGAGCAAAGACCTCTCTTCCCCGACACGAAGCTCTACGGTATAGACTCCAGAGGTATTCCCTCGCAGCTCATACTCAAAAGTTTGCACTTGCACTTTCTTTAGAGCCTTCTTATCCATCTCTACCATGGTCGGAGATAGGAGACGAAGTGTAAAGTCTTGAGGCTCTCGGAGCTCAATAAAGACCTTAAATTCTCCTGTCGTTGGATTAGGAGTCACAAGAAACTGTTTGATCATGGCTCCAACCTTACCATCAGGAAGAGTCACGCTCCCAACAGGTAGCACCTCGATGCGCTGGCTAACAAGTGCTGAGCAGTCTCCAAGATAACCCTCAAGTGCTACTGTGTATATACCAGCAGAGTTCATTGTGAAGATAAGCCTCTCGTCACTCTGGCTCTTGACAACTGCTCCGACAGGGAGGTGCCATTTTAGTCGATCAGCCTTGATTTGACTGATATTAACCACATGGATCTCTGCTCCTAGGTCTACAGAACTTGGTGCTGTAATATCAATGGGTAGTTCAGTCTGACTGTCACGGATTATAACCTCAGCGGAGGCTGTGCAACCGCCCTCATTGGTCACGATGACACGATAAGTTCCGGCACGGCTAACGCTAAGTTCTTTACCAGTTTCGCTGAGAGGCTGACCATTACGCAACCAGGAGTAGCTTACATTCTCTTGATTGGATATAGCTCGTAGATTACGACTTTGGTCTTTACAGAGAGTAAAGGCTTCGGAGAGGCTTACCTTGAGCTCTTCTGGCTGTGTCAAGCTCAAGCGATAGCGCAGCGTACATCCAGCAGCATCAGATATCAGAGCTACATATTCTCCAGCCTGGAGTTTATCTCGCTGACGAGTAGTAAGACTAGGACTATCCTCCCAACGTATCGTATAGGGACTTGTGCCTCCACTGATATTGAGTTTGATGCTACCATTAGACTCTCCAAAGCAACTGGGGTGCACTAATTCTGGTCGCACAACAAGGGCGTCAGGTGAAGAAACCTCTGCTGTAGCATCAATAGTACAGCCTCTGCTATCTGTAACACGTAGGAAGTAGGAGCCTATTTCGTTAACGCGAAGACTTGAGTTGCTTTCACCCTCCTTGTTCCACTCGTATGAGTATGGAGCAGTACCTCCTGTGACAAGCGCTTCGATAGAGCCTTCTCCTCCACTACAATTAGGGCTGATGACCTTAAACTTGAGGCTTAGGGGCTCGGGCTGAACTAATGTAAATACGGTAGATAATACACTGATGTTGTTAGCATCTGTAATCTTCACTTGATATTGTCCTGCACTAAGACCTCGAGCGATACTATCTGTTTGTTGACTTAGTTCTTCGTTAGAACCATTGGTGAGCTTATACCAAGTGTAGGTGTAGGGAAGACGGCTCGCTATATGGGGCTTGCCACCCTTAGCATGTGCTGTTACCTCGCCGTTACTGTCCCCGTGACAGCTAACGAAGTGACTCTCCTTAACCTCAACCCCTAGGGGGGGAGGAGCATTGAGCGTAATATCAAGTTCTGCTCGGCAACCACAAGGGGCATTCTTATCCTCGGGGGTGAGAGCATCAAAGCGGGCATCCTCTACAACCACCTTATACTCCCCTCTAGGTATGTTAGATAAGGTGTAGATATAGGTACTCCCATCGGGGCGTACAGAAGTAGGGGTAAAACTGCGGCCATCCGACTGACGTATGAAACGCACCTGGTAGCCGTTAGCGAGTGGAGTTCCCCCCGAGGCTCTGACACTGATGGAGCCATCAGATGAGTTATAGGCTAAGGGACTTACCACGGCTTCCTTCAAAACAGACACAGCCTCGGAGGGCTCAGAAAGTGTGATGCGGTGTATGAGCTCATTGCCTCCTCCGTCTTTGGCGAAGCAATCATTACTATCATAAACCTTGAGGGTATATTGCCCTCTTGGAAGGCGAGAAAGAGTAGTTGTAGCGCTAAACTCTTGGGTGCGGATCTCTACCCCTGAGGCGTCTAGTAAATATGCCTTGAAGCGCCCTGTTCCGCCCGAGGCCGTGAGCGTGATGGCACCATCAGTGCCAGCGAAGCAACTCACATCCTTCTTGGTAAACGAGTGTGTGATGACAGGTCGCTCGGCGATGGTAAGGTCTAATTTATGTCCTTGTCCCCCTGAGTAGCCTCCATATTCATAAAATGAAGATTGGAATCTGAAGATATATGTACCGGAAGGAAGTCCCTCAATGGTAGCTGTACGATTTGCATTAAGTCGTATATCAGAGATACTTTTAATGGTTTGTCCAGCCGAGTTAAGTACAAAGCCATGCAATATTTCAGCGGGATATAGGGCCCTATCAAACTGAAATTTCACAGACGCATCCCCCGAGTTATTACAACGCTCTAAAGATATTTCTGAAGATAAAATATGAGGTGTCGAGATAGAGGTACGTAGCGTTATAGTAGAGCTTGGTTTAATAGGGTTATCTATCCTAAACTGGATATTCTTTCCTTGCCGAACCAACTCTAGATATTCAGCCTCCGTCATTAAGTCTTGCCCCTCTATACTCAAGCTACCAAGAGGAGATGAATCTATCAATGAAGCAGGTATATCTATCCATGAAGCCCCCGCATCAAGAGAATACTGCCATTTATAAACAGAGCGGGGGAAGCCTGCTTGATTCTTTAATATTACGCGGTCTTTAAGTGGCAAGAGCTGAGGCTGTACTGCGTCAAATAAAAGCTCCGGATAGAGCATAAACTTGTGCGTAGCCACTCTGGAGTGGTAAGTATCCAAACTACCCCAGTGCAGGTCTGTTCTAGAAAATTCCGTTTGAGTACCATCTCCGATAAAGAAATCTCGATAATTTTCCCCATCACCAAACCAAGCTCCAACTTTCACCTGCCTCGATGACTCATCCCACATGTAAACGATAGGCCCCTCAGAGGCTGATATCAAGGTTTGCCCCTGTA
>NZ_ALKJ01000036.1:0-9992 GCF_000292995.1 Porphyromonas sp. oral taxon 279 str. F0450
ACGTGACCAGTACTGGTAACTGATATCAACCAGTACTACTTCGCGCTGCGACCAGTACTGGTCAGACGAGTGACCAGTACTGGTTACTTTTTACCCTTCGAGAAGGCGCATAGGCAAAGGGCTGGTGAAGGGGAGCGAAGGAACATCGGGGAGCGGGTCGTCGGCAGGTCGTTGGTGGGGCTTTGTGGGGTGGTTTGCGGGGCAAAATGGGCGGTAAGGGCGCACTTACCAAAATATTTTCGGAAATAAACCATAGGTGTGGATAAATTTCTGTAATTTTGTATCGCAAGATGTTCCCCTCACCAAGGGGCTATCATCCAGCAACAGAGAGATTCAGTAAAATCAGTTTAACGAAACGAATAATAAAGATGATTAAAGTAGGTATCAACGGCTTCGGACGTATCGGCCGTTTTGTCTTCCGTGCTGCCCAGAAGCGTAGCGACATCGAGATCGTAGGTATCAACGACCTCCTCGATGCAGAGTACATGGCATACATGCTCAAGTATGACACGATGCATGGCCGCTTCGACGGTACGGTCGAAGTCAAGGATGGTCACCTCGTGGTCAACGGTAAGACGATCCGCGTCACCGCCGAAAAGAACCCCGCTGACCTCAAGTGGAACGAAATCGGTGCTGAGTACGTCGTCGAATCAACGGGTCTCTTCCTCTCTAAGGACAAGGCTCAGGGTCACATCGACGCAGGTGCAAAGTACGTCGTCATGTCTGCTCCTTCTAAGGACGACACGCCTATGTTCGTCTGCGGTGTCAACACCGACAAGTACGTCAAGGGCACGCAGTTCGTATCTAACGCTTCTTGCACGACGAACTGTCTCGCACCTCTGGCTAAGGTCCTCCACGACAACTTCGGTATCACCGACGGTCTGATGACCACGGTTCACGCTACGACGGCTACGCAGAAGACTGTCGACGGTCCTTCTGTCAAGGACTGGCGTGGTGGCCGCGCTGCTGCTGGCAACATCATCCCTTCTTCTACGGGTGCTGCTAAGGCTGTAGGTAAGGTCATCCCCGAGCTCAACGGTAAGCTCACCGGTATGAGCTTCCGCGTACCTACCCTCGACGTCTCTGTCGTTGACCTCACGGTCAACCTCGCTAAGCCTGCTACCTACGCAGAGATCTGCGAAGCTATCAAGAAGGCTTCTGAAGGCGAACTCAAGGGTATCCTCGGCTACACGGACGAAGATGTCGTATCAAGCGACTTCCTCGGTGACACGCGTACGTCTATCTTCGACGCTAAGGCTGGTATCGCTCTGACGGACAAGTTCGTCAAGCTCGTCAGCTGGTACGACAACGAAATCGGCTACTCCAACAAGGTCCTCGACCTCGTAGCTCACATGGCTAAGGTCAACGGCTAATCCCCCGACCGAGTTCATAAACCTCTTATCAGCCCCCCACTATGCCGATGGTATGGTGGGGGGCTGATGCCTTATCTATCCCTACCACCACCGCACAGACCTCGACTTAACTATGACCTTTCGCTCCTTCATGACGCGCACGCACCGCTTCCTCGGTGCGCTGATGAGCGTCCTCTTCGTGGCCTGGTTCGTCTCAGGCCTTGTCCTTATCTACCACGCCTATCCCAAGTACTCGATGGACGAGGAGCTGAAGCACAGCACCCGTCTCCCCGAGAGCTTGCCCACGACAGATAGCCTGCATGCCCTCTTCACCTCCCTCCAGCTCGACACCGTGCCGCTGGAGCGCCTGAAGATCTCTGGCGGGACGTATGCTGACAGCCGTGCGCGTCTCGTCATCCGCCCCGTAGAGGGGGAGCGCCGTGAGCTGGCCTTTGACGGTGACAGCCTACGCTCGCTCCAGCTCGACAGAGCGTATCTGGGGACCATCGCCGCACGCTGGGGGCAGCGTATCGAGCGCATCGACACCATCACGGAGCTTGACCAGTGGACGCCCTTCTCGCGCCTCACGGAGGACCTCCCCTTCTATCGTCTCCTCCTCACCGGTGGGGCAGGGCATGAGGTCTACGTCTCGAGCGTGACGGGCGACGTGCTGCAGGAGTCCACCCGCAGCGAGCGTCTCTGGGCCTGGGCTGGCGCTATCCCACACTGGATCTACTTCACCTACATCCGCTCGCGTGCCGACCTCTGGCGCTGGGTCATCATCGTCCTCGGCGCTATCGGTACGTTCATGGCGCTGACGGGCTTCTACCTCGGCATCGTGCACTACCGTAGCCGTGCGAAGAAGAAGGCGGCGAAGCTCTTCTCGCCCTTCCCCCGCAAGCGCTACCAGTGGCACCACTTCTTTGGCACCGTCGGCGGTGTGCTCATTATCGCGTGGGTGCTGACGGGCCTGCTCTCCGTCGTGCACTTCCCCCACACCGAGACGACGGACTACCCCGTGGAGCAGCTGGAGGGGCGACCGCTCGGTATGACGGACTACTGCACCGACCTCACGGCCCTGCGTCAGGCTGAGCCCGAGCTACGCGCCCTGACCTTCACCTCGCTGGGGCATATCCCTGTGCTGAAGGCCGATGGCGACGAGGCGCACTACTATGATGGTCGCTCCGTAGCACCCAAGCGCCTCAGCCTCGACAGCGCCGAGATCATCACCGAGCTCCGTACGGTCTTCGGCGAAGGGCACCACTACACGACCGAGCTGATGGACAAGTACGACACGTACTACATCAGCCGCTCTGGCAAGCTCCCCTTGCCCGTCTGGCGCATCGCCATCGACACGAAGGACCACCACACCTACTACGTCGATCCCAAGACGGGTATGTGGCGTATGTATGCGGACAATGAGCGCATCGACGCGTGGATGTTCATGAAGCTCCACCGCCTGCAGTTCGCTCCCTTGGTGAATACCCCAGGGGCATGGCCCGTCGTGATGTGGGCATTTATGCTCATCGGGCTCATCACCTCGCTGACGGGTCTGATGCTCGCCTTCGACTATGTGCGCCGCCTCCTGCGTCGTCGCGGGAAGAAGAAGCACTAAGCGCCCTCACCCACCTATATACACGTATCCCCCACGATCCGAGCGGATCGTGGGGGATACGTGCTTTTAGGAGAAGTCCTTAGCGCGGGGCTTAGAACTGGTAGCTGAGCTTGAAGCGTACCGTACGGCCAGGCATGTGGTAGCCGTCCTTCTCGGTGTAGTGCTCGTCGTAGAGGTTGTCTACGTTGACACCCAGGCCGAGGCGCTGCTTGATGGTGTAGTGCAGCGAAGCACCGAAGATCAGTGCCGAGGGGTGCTGCAGACGACTGCCCCAGTCGGGCTGCTCAGCAGCTACGCGTGCAGCGAGACCCGTGCGGATATTGGGGTAGTAGCCGAACCAGTTGTCCTCCCAGCGCTGGCCGATGTAGCGACCCGAGAGGCCGAACTGCAGGCCTTCGCGCGTGGTGAAGTCGAGGCCGAAGGTGATGTTCTGCGAGCGCACGTACTTGATAGGCGTCCAGTCGCTGGCGGCGGCGAGCTTCATCTTCGAGTGGAGAAGGAGCGTAGCGTTGGCGTAGGCCTTCAGTGAGAAGGCGTAGTCCACGAGGCTACCGAAGTCGTAGGCGGCCATCAGCTCGAGGCCGTGCATACGAGCCTTGTCGCTATTGACGAAGGTCTTCGTAGCCGTCTTGTCGGGATTGGTCGTGACCTTGTCGACGATCATATCCTTGTGGTCGGTGTAGAAGTACGTAGCGTCGAGGTCGATACCCTTCTCATAGTTGGTATAGCCGATCCCCCCGTCGATGGTCAGTGAGCTCTCGGGGCGCAGGTCACGATTCCCTACGGTCGTCGTCTTGCCGCTGGTGTACTGACCGGCCTTGCGGTAGGCGTCAGGAGCAGCGAAGGCCGTCCCAGCTGAGGCGTGCAGACGCAGGCCACGGGCGAGCTCATACTTCAGGCCGAGGTTGGGGCTGAAGACGAGGTGCTGCTCGTGCTTAGCTTCGCTATTGAGGCGGCTGTCGGCGCTGAGGTCGAAGCGCATGAGGTCGAGGCGTGCACCAGCAGAGACGATGAAGCGCTCGGTGACGCTGAGGTTCGTCTGGGCGAAGAAGCCGAGGCTGGAGGTCGAGTAGTCGGGATTGTAGCTTGCCTTCTGGGCGCCCGTAGCATCGAAGGACTTGGTCTTCGTGTCGCTCTTCTTATAGTCGGCACCGAGGGTCAGGCGGTGTGCGCCGAGGGTCATATCGTCCTGCAGGATAGCCCCGTAGTCCTGACCATTGCGGCGGTAGTTGATGATGGCACCGCTACCAGCCTTGTCGTAGTTCTGCGACACCTCGAAGGAGTAGTAGGGGCGCAGTGCGAGGCGATGGATGCCGACCTCTCCGAGGACTTCGAGCGAAGTGAGTGAGCGAGTGATGTCCTTCTGCGAGAGGCCGTAGACCCCGTAGATGCTACCGCCCGTGCGGATAGCGTCGCCGATGAAGAGGTTCTCGTAGGCATTCACCGACCAGTTAGGCGAGAAGTCATAGCCGAGGCGAAGGCTACCGGTGTAGACACCATAGGTGCTACCAGGCATCGTAGCGCCACGCGTCTCGGGGTCTACGATAGCCTTGGCGAGGCTGTTGTGACGGAGGATATCGTTGTTACCCGCCTTGTAGTTCGTGTGCTCGCTGGTGTAGCCGGCGCTGAGGTCGAAGGACAGACCCGAGACGATGCGCCCACCGAGGGCGAGCGTGCCGGCATAGTTGTCGTAGCTACCAGCCGTAGCGGAGACGCGGCCCGTGAGCTGCTCCTTGTGCTGTACAGTGACGATGTTGATGACACCGCCCATAGCATTCGTGCCATAGACCGAGGAGAAGGGACCCTTGAGGAT
Organism: Porphyromonas sp. oral taxon 279 str. F0450; assembly: GCF_000292995.1. Classification (NCBI taxonomy): domain Bacteria; kingdom Pseudomonadati; phylum Bacteroidota; class Bacteroidia; order Bacteroidales; family Porphyromonadaceae; genus Porphyromonas; species Porphyromonas sp. oral taxon 279. The sequence continues at coordinate 4,781 of NZ_ALKJ01000036.1, forward strand.
CTCTACCTGTGCGATGTCCGAGAGGGCGATGGTGGAGATGTTCTCCGACGCCGTGGGGATCCCGTTGATGAGCACGGTGGTATAGGCCTTACCAGGCTTGAAGCCACGGATACCGACGGTGGCGTTGAAGCCAGGGTACTGGATGACGTCGACGCTGCTGTAGTTCTTCAAGAGGTCGGGCAGGCTCGTGAAGCCCGAGCGCTGGATGGTCTCGGCGCTGATGACCTCGATCTTGCTGGGCACCTTCTTCAGGGGAAGGATGGAGCGCGTACCGTAGACGAGGACCTCGTCAATGTTTGCGGTACGGAGGCTATCCGTGGTGCTTGCTGAGAGCGGGAGGGCCAGTGAGGCCGCCACGATGAGAAGCGTTAGCTTTTGTTTCATACGTTGTTTGCTTGGTTAATATACAGATGCACTGCGCTCTCCGAGGGCGGAGAGGAGTGCGGTGATAGAGTGATGCTGGGTAGTGATCCCCGTAGGAGTGCGGAGCGTCCAGCCCGCTTCGCTGATGGTGATGCTGCTGGTCTCGGGCGGTAGGTCGCCAGAGATGATGCCGTAGCCGAGGCGGTGAAGCGCACGGCACGTCCAGCTGTAGCGTAGGCCTTCGCCTGTGAGATGGATCTGCTGACCAGGCTCTTCGGCGATGGAGAATTCCCCTCGCTCCTGGTCGAAGCGCAGGCGTGGGTCGCCGAAGACACGCTCGATATCGCCATCGAGGATGAGGTCTTCGGGTGCCTTGGCCGTGATAGCTCCCGAGCGATCGAGGAGCCAGATGGTATCTGCCCAGCCGAGGGCCAGATCAAGCTCGTGCGTGGAGATGAGGATGCTCTTGCCGAGCTTGTGGGCGAGCGTGCGGAGCATCGTCGTCACCTCCAGACGGGAGGGGAGGTCGAGGTGTGCCGTGGGCTCGTCGAGGAGGATGAGTGGGGTCTCTTGTGCTAAGGCACGGGCGATCATCACGCGCTGCTTCTCGCCGTCACTCAGCGTGTCGAAGATACGCTCACGTAGCTCCGTGAGGCGGCACGTGGCGAGCGCCTCTTCGCAGATCCGCTTGTCCTCAGCACTGAGCACACCACGGAAGCCCGTATAGGGGTAGCGACCGATGGTGACGACCTCCCAGACGTCCATATTGCCTGCGGGGATGCGCTCGGTGAGCACGAGGCTCAGCTGACGGGCGACCTCCTTCATCGTGAGGCTGGAGAGGGGCTTTTCGCCCAGCTCTACTTCGCCTGCAAGGGGTGGGAGCAGGCCTGCCATGGTGTGCATGAGCGTGGACTTCCCACTGCCATTGGGGCCCATGAGCATAACAATCTCGCCTGGGCGAATGGAGAGACAGAGGTCGGGGGAGATGACGACGCTGCGGCGACGCTCCGTGTAGCCTGTGCGGAGGTGGCGGAGCTCGATCGTGAGGTGCTGTGTCTTACTTGAAGGCATCGCGCTTACGCTTATTACCCAGGACGACGAGGATGACTACGGGGGCGCCGAGGAGCGAGGTGATCGCATTGATCGGGAGGACGAACTGATGGCCTGGGGCCTGCGTCAGGAGGTCACACACGAGGAGGAGGAAGGAGCCCGAGAGGATCGTCGCTGGGACGAGGATATGGTGGTCGGCCGTACGGAAGAGTAGACGTACGAAGTGCGGGACGGCCATGCCGAGGAAGGCAATAGGCCCCGTGAAGGCCGTGATACAGCCCGTGATGATGCTGGTGATGACGATGAGTAGGCGACGTACCAGACGGATGTTCGTCCCGACGGAGCGCGCATAGTTCTCCCCGAGGCCGAGGGCATTCATCTGCTTCGGCATGAGGAGGGCCGCGATGAGCCCGACGAGGACGACGGGGAGCATGAGCTGCAGCTGGCGCCAGGTCGTGCCCGCCACGCTACCGAAGCTCCAGATGAGGTAGGTCTTCAGCGTATCTTCGTCACTGAAGTACTGTAGGATGGAGATGACGCTCGAGGCGAGGAAGCCGATCATCACCCCGACGATGAGCACCGAGACGATGTCGTGCAGACGGCTCGAGACGGCGGAGATCATCAGGAGGACGCTGAGTGCGCCGATGCAGGCAGCGAGGATGATGCCCCACGTGTCCGCCACGCCTGCCGTAGAGAGGAGCGAGGGGAAGAGCGTGTAAGCCATCGTATAGATCGCTACGCCCACGCCTGCACCGCTATTGATCCCGAGGATCGAGGTATCGGCCAGGGGGTTACGGAAGAGCGTCTGCATCTGCAGGCCTGCGATAGAGATCCCTGCGCCAGCGATGAGTGAGGTGAGCGCCTTCGGCAGGCGGAAGTTCAGGACGACGTAGCTCGTCGTCGTATGCTCACCGTGGCCGAGGAGCGTGTCGATGACGTCGCTTGCAGGCAGAGAGACGCTGCCCCACATGATGTCGAGCACGAAGGCCACGACGATGCCGAGCGAGATGAGGAGGAAGAGGATCGTGTGACGTGCGCGCATGGGCTACTGTAGCTTGACCCAGTAGGTCGTCTCGTAGTCGGGGAGGAGGTGCGGACGTGTGATCTTGATGAGGTCCTTCAGGATGAGGTGCGGGTTGTAGGGTCCACTTTCCCAGTAGTCATTACCCCCGTACTCATTGACGCGCTTGCGGTCGATCCAGACGTTGCCCGCCTTAGCTGCGTCAAAGTGCTGGTAGCGCTCGTTCATCGAGAGGAAGTCCTTCAGGGTGATGTCCTTGCCGACCATCATGCTGAGCCATACGGGAGCATGGCGGTGACGGCTGAAGACGTATTCGAAGCTCATGGGCTTATTCGTCACCTGCCCAGGGATGAAGTCATACTTGATGTGTGCGTCGGTGAGCATCGAGGTGACGTAGGAGTATTCGCCAGGGACGTACCACGAGCCTTTGTAGTCCTGCCCGTAGAGGATGGGGAGGAAGTCGGGCTCTTGCGCAGCGATCTTCTTGGCCTCGAGGTACTCACGCTCAATGCGCTGGAAGGTCTCTTCGGCACGGACATTGCGCCCGAAGAGCATCCCGATGAACTTCATCCACTCGGCACGCCCGAGGAGACTCTGCTCCTTCCAGTTATTGAAGAAGACGATCTCGATGCCGGAGGCGCGGATGTCCTCGTCCTTGGCATCGGACTCCTGCAGGCCCTGCATGATGATCTCGGGGTGGGTGGCGATGATCTGCTCGACATTGCGCCCCATACCACGGCCGATCTCGGCGATCTCGCCACGGCGCGTGCGCTCGGCGAGGATGCTGTCATTGATGTTGCGTGGGTCGCTGCATGCTACGAGGACGTCACGCAGGTCGAGGAGCGTCAGTGCGCCGATCTCCGTCGTGGAGAGCGTACCCATGGTGCGCACGGGTACAGCGATGAAGCGTGCGCCAGGGGCGGTCACCTCGGGCTTATGGTCGCGGGGGTAGAGGATGTAGCGGGCGAGGGTGTCGGGCTCGTCGGGGGTGAAGATAAACACCTCCTTGTAGCCAGGATGGTTGGCTACTTGGATGCCCTTGGCATGGTCGAAGTGCACGGCATGTGCGAAGTCCGCACTATCGGCGACGATGCTATCTGTGGCAGCCGTACGCTGGCTGGAGTGTCCTGTGCAGCTCCCCAAGAGCATGAGGAGGCACGCAAGGAGAAGTAAAGGCTTGGTCATGCGTAATTACATTAGGATAGGTGTGCCTCCAAAGAGGCACGAGGAACTGAAATTCCCGCTACAAAGGTACAAGAAGAATACGGCTTCTTCCGCTTGAGCGGCTACCTTGTCTGAATAGAGTACTCCCTAAAAATGGTTTGGGATGTAAACAACGAGCTCAGTAGCATTAGCCACTGAGCTCGTTGAGGGGGATGCTGAGACCTTTTCTTGTGTAGAAGTTATTTCCCCTGCTTGAGAATACGCCTACGATACCAGCTGATGAGGTTGAAGTATGTGCGGTTAAGTGCCGATACAGCGGGGTGTGAAGTTGCTATAAGTGGAGTGACGTTTTGGCGATAGTTAGATAGCCCTTTGAGTTGTACAGGAGTATAGGCTATCCCGAGATCATGAGCAAAACTTACCTCACGCCAATTGAGAGAATCCTTCCCGAGGCTTCCATCCTCCTGCATCCTTTTTGCGACAAGAGTATAGAGTACGGGACCAGTGAGCCATAGCGTCCCGGAGAACCCTGTGTTATGGATATATGGATTATATGTATCAATATTACGCATCACCTCAAGGATGACCTCACGGAGAAATGGATGTCCAGGCGCAGCAATGATCACGCCCATGATATATTCACCTCTTGGAATAGACTCTAAGCCCTCCAAATGCCCCCATCCTTCATGTTCCTCTCCTGGTAAATTATCCCAATGAGAGAGCAGCAGTTGGTCACTCTCCAGGATCGTCTCTCTAAAGGGCTTAGATACAGAAATTTTGAGGTCCGTATATATACCACCTTCTTTATAGAGGATGAGATATCGCAAGAAGTCTGCTCGTACAGCTCCATAACTTGGATCTATGCGGAGATAATAGTTCCAAACGATATCACCGTAGTTCTCCCGAATAAATGGCTCGACGAACTGATTGTCCACCATCGTAATCTCATATTCAGGATTCAATTCACGAAGCGTTTGCTCTGTCTGTATCGCAATTTCAGGGAGAGGAACCTTCTTTGTGCCTTGGGTAATGAAGATGCGCCAAATATGCTTGGGGATACTCTGACCTTCTGGGAAGGTTGGGAGGATAGAGTCGTAATCTTGACGAGCCTTACCTTGAGATAGGCGAGAGAGAATCGATGTGATAGGATTCATTTGTCTTATTGGTTATTAAGCCCCTATCAGGGACTATCAGCGGGTTGAGAATCTGGAGCAAAGGTAGCGATATATAAATAAAGTAAAGGAGCCCTGAAGGTGTGATTATGAGCCCCCCCCCTTCGAGAGGATATATTTTCTTTCGTAATAGTTAGCCCGAGGTATTCCCTATCCAGTGCAAGAGCTATCCGCTACGATGATGGGGGAGCGAGCTATATTGCCTTTTCCCCCGAAGAGTAGGAGAAAAACAGCCGTCCCCGTAGTGCTATAAGTCGGCTCCTATATAGCTTTTCCTTCGTCTTGGTGCGTGGATTTATAATCTCTGCACGTACATCCTATCATCCACGTGCGTAGTCCTAAGAACTACGTGCGTGGACAAAGCTTTAGACGTAGTGCTACGCAGCTTTTTCTCGTAGAGCTCGGGGCATTTTCTCGAAGAAGAAGTACAGCTATCATATAA
>NZ_ALKJ01000037.1:0-50539 GCF_000292995.1 Porphyromonas sp. oral taxon 279 str. F0450
CTGGAGTATGCTAAGGCGGGCGAACTGATTTACCTCAGTCCCCGCTCCAGCGAGCAGCGGGTGAGCCGACTGGATTATCTCAAGGGCAAGGCAGCCTATGCCCGTGATCCAGCTGCTTATATGCGACAAATCCCTGGGGTGATTTACTCCAAGGAGACGCTTCGTCGGATGAAGCCTCGCTCGTACAATCCACTGGAGCGCGAATAGCGATCTCTCTTCTGCCTCTCTCCGAGGGTGCGGAGCGAAGCGGTAGAAGACAAGGAAATAACGAGTAGTCGGACTCCCTGAGCTTCACCCATGACGGACTCTAATTATGAAGTTGCGTGCTGTAGGGGGCAGAGGTAAGGCTACAAGGGCTCTTGGCTGGGGGCTGTCTTACAGAAAGAGGGTGGATGTTGCCTCAGTATGAGCCTCGGATTTGGAGGCGGGAGCACAGGTGAAATCCTCTTGCAGAATCAAAAGTTCTTCCTATCTTTGCGGACAAGAAAACCCCTTGAGGGGTCTTAACCCTGCGGTAGTAGCTCAGTTGGTAGAGCATCAGCTTCCCAAGCTGAGGGTCACGAGTTCGAGCCTCGCCTACCGCTCACCATGTGAGGGGGTATCCTTCTTTCCAGAGGAGGGATATCCCCTCGCTATTTGCTACATACACTACTCTCTAAGCTCATTCACGTAATGATGACTACTCCACTTCTCGGGGTAGACCTCGGTCAGATCGCCTCAGCGATAGGGCATGAGTTTACCCTCTTCAGCCTCGACGAGCTCTACAAAGCGTTCTTCACGCTCTTCGTCACCATCGACATCATCGGGGCTATCCCCATTATCCTTTCGCTCAAGGCCAAGGGGAAGACCTACCACTCCGCACAGGTCGGCATCTATTCGGGGATTATCCTGATCGCCTTCCTGCTCGTAGGGGAGCCGCTCTTAGGGTCTTTCGGCGCGGATATCTCGACCTTCGGGGTCGCAGGGGGGATTGTGCTCTTTGTGATGGCCGTCGAGATGATCTTCGGCATTGAGATCTTCAAGTCCGAGGACGACTCGAGCGGCAATACGACCTTCGTACCGCTGGTCTTCCCGCTCTTTGCGGGGGCTGCCTCGTTCACGACGCTCCTGACGCTACGCTCGGCTGGGATTGCGATGATCAATCTGGCGCTGAGTATCGTGCTGAACATGGTCCTCGTCTACCTCGTCCTGCGCTATGTCTCGCTCCTCGACCGTATCCTCGGTAAGAACGGGGTCTACATCCTACGTAAGTTCTTCGGGGTTGTCCTCCTGGCGATCTCGGTGAAGTTCATCACAAAGAATCTGATCGAAGTCATCGCCATGGTACAGCATGGGGTGGCCGCTCTCGGACAATAGTAATCACATCCTCCCCGCGCAAGTGGGGAGGCCCCATAGGCGACATGCGTGTATCCTCGATAAGGGGCTGCACGCATATCGTCTCTATAAAAGCAATGTAATATGAAGCATGGATTTGTCAAGGTCGCAGCCGCTGTCCCCTTCGTGCGGGTCGCTGACTGCGAGTACAATGTCGAGCGAATAGAGGCTCTGGTACTGGAGGCTGACGCCAAGGGCGTAGAGATCATCACCTTCCCAGAGCTCTCCATCACGGGCTATACGTGTGGAGACCTTTTCCTCCGCCCTTTCCTCAACGATCAGGCTGAGGCAGCACTGCTTCGCCTTGCAGAGCGTACGGCACATACCTCGGTGCTCATCATCGTAGGTATGCCTATCCGCATCCAGTCACAGCTCTTCAATGCGGCTGTCGCCCTTCAGTCGGGGCAGATCCTCGGGGCTATCCCCAAGACTTATCTGCCGAACTACCGTGAGTTCCAGGAAGCACGTTGGTTCGCTGCTGCGCGTGACCTCAAGCTGGCGCACATACAGATCGGCCGCTTCCAGGTGCCTATCGGGCACAACGTCCTCTTCCGCTCAGGCAAGCTCGCCATCGGTATCGAGATCTGCGAAGATATGTGGACGCCCTATACCCCAGGGACGCGCCTGGCTCTCTACGGAGCACAGATCATCTTCAACCTCTCGGCGAGTAACGAGCTGGCAGGGAAGAATACCTACCTGCGTAGCCTCATCAGCGGGCTCTCCTCACAGAACCTCTGCGGCTATGTCTACGCCTCCGCTGGCTATGGTGAGAGCTCCACGGATACCGTCTTCACGGGTAAGGGCTTCATCGCCGAGGTCGGTAAGCTCCTCGTCGAGACTCCGCGCTTCACCTACGAAGAGCGCCTGATCATCAGCGATATCGATGTGATGCGTATCGACAACGATCGCCTGACGACCAATAGCTTCAATGACTCGATCGTCGACCACACGGAGCGTGGTCTCCTGACGGAGATTCCCTTCCGTCTGCGTACCCACGAGGAGTCACACGATGTAGACCGTCAGATCGAGCAGAATCCCTTCCTCCCCGAGAGCCGCAAGCGTGATGAGCGCGCCGAAGAGATGTTCGACATTCAGGTCTGTGGCCTCTCACAGCGCCTGCGCTTCATCGGGGCACGCCACGCCGTCCTCGGTATCTCGGGCGGCCTTGACTCGACGCTGGCGCTTCTGGTCACCGTGGCAGCCTTCGATGCGCTGGGCCTTCCCCGTGAGGGTATCATCGCTGTGACGATGCCTGGGCTGGGTACGAGCGACCACACGAAGAACAATGCTATCGAGCTGATGCAGGGCCTCGGCGTCACGTCACGCACCATCGATATCACCGAGGCCTGTATGCAGCACTTCGCTGCTATCGGGCACGATCCCGAGGTGCAGGACGTCGTCTTCGAGAATACGCAGGCTCGTGAGCGCACGCAGATCCTCATGGATCTGGCGAATAAGTACAACGCTCCCGTCATCGGTACGGGTGACCTATCCGAGCTGGCTCTCGGATGGTGTACCTTCAACGGTGACCACATGTCGATGTACTCGGTGAATGCGGGTATCCCTAAGACGGCTATCCAGATCATCGTCTCGCGTATGGCTGAGATCGGGAAGTTCGGTGCTGAGCTCTCGAAGGTCCTGCGCTCCGTCGTCGATACGCCTATCTCTCCCGAGCTGAAGCCTACGAATGCTAAGGGTGATATTGATCAGAAGACCGAGGATGTCGTCGGCCCCTATGAGCTGCATGACTTCTTCCTCTACAACTTCCTCGGCTACGGCTATCCACCTCAGAAGATCTTCTATATGGCGAAGGTGGCCTTCAAGGATAAGTACGATGCGAAGTCCATCAAGCGCTGGCTCCGTGAGTTCTATCGCCGCTTCTTCGCCCAGCAGTACAAGCGCAACTGCCTGCCTGATGGGCCTAAGGTGACGGCTGTGAGCCTCTCGCCACGTGGCTACTGGCGTATGCCCAGTGACGTGTCTTCTAATGCTTGGCTCGCTGAGGTCGATGCTTTGTCCGAAGAGTAGTCAGAGGGCATTGTACATCGAATAGTATTTTTTTGTACGTTTGTAGCCAGTTCGAGTTCCTGATATGTCAGCATGGTGCTGGCGGGGCGCTTGACTAAACAACACACATAGTACGATTATGAAGAAAGTATTTGTTTCATTCGCAGTACTGGCACTGGCTCTTGCCTCTTGCCAAGGTAACACGGAGGCTTCGCAGAGCGATAGCCTGAATCAGGACTCTGTAGCTGCTGCAGTAGTAGACTCTACCGCTAACGTAGCTAACGAAGCTGCACTGGGTACCTACGAAGGTACGATCCCAGGTGCTGACGGCTCGGTGAAGACGACCATCGTCCTCAACGCAGACGGCACGTACAGCAAGCACGAAGAGTTCTCGAAGGCAGGCGCTGAGCCTATCGATGAGAACGGGACCTACAAGCTCGCTGCTGATGGTCTGCTGACGCTCATCACGCCTTCGTCCAACCTCGAAACCTACTACAAGGTAGGTGAAGGCAAGATCACGCTGCTCGACCAGACGACCAAGCAGCTCCCCGAAGGTGAGCTCGCTGCCCAGTACGACCTCGTAAAGAAGTAAGTCACCAACCGATACCCGCCCTCGGGCGGGAATGACCCTAGGGGCTATGCCTACAGCGCAAGCTGTGTGGGCGTAGCCCCTGCTCTTTGTGTTCTATTGTAGGTGATGTCACGAGAGAAGCGGCTTAGCAGAGCGGGTGGATGTGAGTTTTTAAGAGTTTTTATACTTTTGCACCCGATAAGATTGTATTCATTAATCCTAAGAAGTATATGGCAAAGAGTAAGTTCCTCACCATCCTGGGTACCGTCGCTTCGGTGACCGCTATCCTTATGTATGTCTCTTATATCAGCACGATCCAGGGCAACCTCAATGGTCAAAAGGGGGACTGGATCCAGCCTCTCGTCGCAGCGATCAACTGTACCCTCTGGGTCTTCTACGGTCTGCTCCAGCAACCTAAGCGCGACTGGCCTATCGTGGTCGCTAATGCTCCCGGTATTGTCTTCGGTCTGGCAGCTGCCATCACGGCACTGATGTAGTCCGACTCTCTTGGGATAAAGACTTCCCCGATATAGCCTTCGGCCCCGCCACATATCTACCGCTCTATGGCGTAGTATGTGGCGGGGCCGAAGTGCTTCTGTATAGGGCGGGGTAGAGTGGGGGATATAGGGAGGTGTGGCGACCTATATTGGTCGACGGGTTGACCAATATAGGTCACGAAGCGAAGCAGTATAGGTCACATAGGGGAACATATATTGGTCCGAGCAGTGACCTATATAGGTTGATTTGCCCGCTTCGTGTAGTCGCTCGGGAGCGTGCCGTATGACCTTGTGCTGGAGACTGCCGTAGAGCTTGCTTCATCCCCCTGCTTCCTCCAGCTCTCTGCCTGCTTTGCAACCATACAAAAATGACTAACTTTGTCCTCTGATATGCATTTGTATCTCGCTACGAGATGCACTCCCCACATCACAGACAACAACTATTAAGTACAATGAATAAAGTAAGCTATGCCCTCGGGCTGAGCATCGGCCAGAACTTCCGCGCCTCTGGCTTCGATGAGATCAATCTGGAAGACTTCCTCGCTGGTGTACGTGACGTACTCGAAGGCGCTGAGCCTCAGATGACCTACGACGAAGCTAAGGTCGTCATCAACGACTACTTCCAGGAAGTACGTCGCAAGGCCGTCGAGCAGAACAAGGAAGCAGGCGAAGAATTCCTCAAGATCAACGGCCACAAGACGGGTGTCGTCACCCTACCCAGCGGCCTGCAGTATGAGGTCATCAAGATGGGTGACGGTCCCAAGCCCGAGCTCACCGATACGGTCGAGTGCCACTACCACGGTACGCTGATCAATGGTCAGGTCTTCGACAGCTCGATGGATCGTGGCCAGACGGCTAAGTTCCCCCTGCAGGGCGTCATCAAGGGTTGGACGGAGATCCTCCAGCTCATGCCCGTAGGCTCGAAGTGGAAGGTCACGATCCCCTCGGATCTTGCTTACGGCGACCGCGGTGCTGGTGAGATGATCCAGCCCGGTAGCACGCTCATCTTCATCATCGAGCTCATCGCTATCGTCGGTAAGTAAGGGATGAAGCAGCTTACCAAGCACCTCGCCCTGTCGGCAGGCCTTCTCGTAGCATTCGCCTCCTGCTCGCCCAAGCTGAGCAAGCAGAAGAGCGCTGCTCTCACTACCCGTCAGGATAGTGTCGCCTATGCCTTCGGTGTCCTCAATGGGCAGGCCTTCTCCGAAGTCCTCTCCCGTATGCCTGGCGACACGCTGAGCCGTCAGCAGATCCTCGCTGCCTTCGGTGACGTCCTCCTCGGGCGCTCGACGAAGGTCTCAGCATCTGCTGCTAAGGCGATCTTCGACGAGTATGCTGCGGATCTGCAGCAGGCTGAGACGCGTCGCACGGCAGCTTCGGCTGACTCCGTCCTCGCAGCCAACAAGGCTAAGGAGGGTGTGAAGGTCACCGAGAGCGGTCTGCAGTACCGCGTGCTCCGTGCCGCACAGGGCACGCGCCCCATGGCGCAGGATACGGTCGTCGTCCACTACAAGGGGACGCTCCCCTCGGGGAAGGAGTTCGACAGCTCCTACAAGCGTGGTGAGCCCGCCGTCTTCCCCCTCTCTCAGGTCATCGCTGGGTGGACGGAAGGTATCTGTCTGATGACGAAGGGCTCGAAGTATGAGTTCCTCATCCCTGCCTCCCTCGCCTATGGCGATCGTGGTGTCAGCGGTGTCATCCCAGCTGGCTCGCCCCTCTTCTTCGAGGTCGAGCTGATCGACGTGCGTCCCTTCAAGGCTGCTCCCTCGAGCGAAGAGCACGTCTCAGAGGCTTCCTCCTCTACTACCCCCAAGGCTGCTAAGCCTCGCAAGGCAGTCAAGCGTAAGAAGTAACAACAGAATATCAATCCAATATCTATCAAAAGAAAAATGAAAAAGATCTCAATGCTCCTGGCTGCTTCGGCCATGGCTCTCGGTATCTTCTCTTGCTCTAAGAGTGGCTCTGCTGACCTTAAGGATGGTGCTGATAGCGTATCTTTCGCTGTCGGTTTCGGTAATGCTACCGAGCTCGTCAACGCTATCCAGGGCGCAAAGGCTCAGGGTGAAAACGTAGACTCTGCACTCTTCTTCAAGGGCTTCGAAGAAGGCTTCAACAGCGACACGACCAAGCTGTGGTACTACGTCGGTCAGATGCAGGGCGTCCAGGCTGCTATGCGCTTCAAGGACGACTCTACGCTGAAGAAGGCTGCCTTCATGGCTGGCTTCAAGAAGGCTCTCGGCCTCGACTCCACTGCTCGTGCTAAGCAGGCTGACAGCCTCGGCGCTATCGCTCAGTCCTACTACGAAAAGAAGCAGGAAGTAGAGCGCGCTAAGTACGAAGCTGAAATGGAAAAGCAGATGGAAGAGCAGTACGGTGAGAACAAGAAGAAGGGTGCTGAATTCATCGCTAACTTCAAGAAGGAAGCTGGCGTGAAGACGACTGCTTCTGGTCTGGCTTACCAGGTCCTCAAGGAAGGTAACGGTGCTACGCCTAAGGCTACGGATATGGTCCAGGTGAACTATGTCGGTAAGCTCATCGATGGTACGGTCTTCGACGAATCAAAGGGTACGCCTGCTGAGTTCCGTGTTGACCAGGTCATCAAGGGTTGGACGGAAATGCTTCAGCTGATGAAGGTCGGTGAGAAGGTTAAGGTCGTCATCCCACAGGAGCTGGCTTATGGTGCTCGCTTCGCTGGCGAAAAGATCCCTCCTTTCAGCACGCTGGTCTTCGAAATCGAGCTGCTGAAGGTCTCTGCTGCTAGCGCTGCACAGCCCGACTCTCTCTAAGCTATCGGCGCGTCCCCGCGCTAATGACTTATCTCCCCATGTGGCTGCACTCCTCGCTCGAGGTGTGTAGCCACATGGCTTTTTATGCCACTTTATCCTGCGGATGATAGCGGTATTAGCTGTGGGGATATGCCTTGTTGGCGCCCCGAAATAGGGGTGTTTCCGAGGGGGATACCGCGGTAGCTTTTTACGTTGTTTTGGTCGTTAAGAAAATAAGTACTACCTTTGCAGTGCAAAAAGATAGCGCGGAGTGGAGCAGTGGTAGCTCGTTGGGCTCATAACCCAAAGGTCGTAGGTTCGAATCCTGCCTCCGCAACAAAGATGATCAGCCCGAGCTGATACCAGAGCCTCCCCTGAATCCCAGTGGAGGCTCTTCTTATTCATACTACACTTACTATTTTCTTCACCTCTCACGGTAATTATGGCCCAATCGAAACCTTGTCCTCTGCGTGAGGATATCGACAAGGAGCGTCTCTTGGACTTCTTATTGCGCTACGCGACGACGCAGACGAGTGTCGGCGTGCAGACCAATCGTATCGTGGTCAATACAACGAGAATTGCCCATGCCTATGGTTACGAGCCGACGATCATGACCTTCCAGCGCAATATGACGATGACACTTAGCCCTGTCCTGGGCGATGGTCGTCACTCCTATCGTCCACTGGATGCGCATCCTGTATCTGGGATGCTGCAGCATAGACATGGCCCCCTGAACTTCTTCTTCAATGCCGAGCTGAGCCGTCTGTCTTGGTACACCTACGACAATCACCCAAGTCTCGACGAACTCGAAGAGCGCTTCCAGAAGATCCTCAACACGCCGCCGATGAATCGCTGGCTCGTGCTCTATCTGATCAGCCAAGCGAACATGGCGTTCTGCTTGCTCTTCGGTGGGGATCTGGTCTCAGCCCTCTTCGTCTTCCTCGGCACATTCTGCGGCTTCCTCCTGCGTCAGGAGCTGAATCGCCGTCACGTCTATCACTATCTGACGGTAGTCCTCTCGGCCTTCGTCGCTTCCTTCGTCGTCGGTCTCGGTGCGAAGTTCGGCTACGAAGAGTTTCCTAAGATTGCCCTAAGCGCCAGTGTGCTTTACCTTATCCCTGGCGTCCCCTTCATCAATGGTATGATGGATATCCTCGATGGCTATGTCCTCAACGGCATCTCGCGCTTCCTGACAGCGGTGATGATCGTCGTGAGCATCACCGTAGGCCTCTCTGTCACGCTGATGTCCCTTGGCCTCTCGCTCCTCTAACCTCTCATCACCGTCGCAATCGTATAGGACTACGCTACTATGGACTTCCTCCTTATCCTTGAGAAAGGCTTTTTCGCCGCCATCGCTGCCTTGGGCTTCGCCGCCGTTGGTAATCCTTCTAAGGCTGCCTTCCGATATGTCCCGATCATCGCTTTCTGTGGGAATGCCCTGCGCTTCTCGCTGATGACGTATGCGGGTATGAATATCGCTATCGCGACTTTCTTCGCGGCGGTCTTTGCTGGCTTCATCGCTGTGGGCTTTGCCTATCATGCCCGCTACCCGATCGAAGTCTTTGCCTTCCCCGCCCTTCTGCCTATGATCCCAGGTCAGTTTGCCTACCGCTCTATCTTGGGTACGATTCGCTTTATGGAGTCGACGCAGGAGGTGGCGCAGGAGCAGTATCTGCCGGGCATCATCTCGAATATGATCACGGCACTGCTGACGATGTTCGCCCTCGGCGTGGGCGTCGCCATCCCGCTATTCATGTGCTACAAGGCCTCCTTCCGCATGACGCGCGGTGAGGCGAAGTAGCGAGAAGGCACGGCTTTTTCGAAGCCCTTCTTCACTCACCTATATAAGTACAGCGAGAAAGGTATATACCTTTTTATCGAAGGGTATATACCCTTCTGCCGGAAGTAATATAACCTCGGGTCAGAAGTTATATAACTTCCGAGGAAAAGTAATATAACTTTTGCCGAAAAGTAATATTACTTTTGAGTGAAAGTAATATAACATTCGGCTGAAAGTAATATAACATTTGGGACCATCGTCTGGAAGCGCGCCCGAGAGCATGCTGAATCGGTGGTCCCAAGCTATTCGATGTATATGGATTTATTGCACTTTACCCCCATCACAGTAGCCTCGAGAGCGGAGATAACGGCTTATACGCTCGCCAGCCAGTCGCGTATCTGCGATCTCGCGTTCGCCAATCTCTTCGGCTGGGCTGTGAAGTATGAGACGAGCTACGCCATAGCTGACGACACGCTCTTCATTCGCTTCACCTCGCCCGCACGTCCACATCCAGCGTACCTTATCCCTATTCGTCGGGGTGGGGGCTGTGGCTCGGATGCGCTGGATCGGTTACGTCACGAGGCCGATGCAGGTGGTTATCCGCTCGTCGTAATGGGGATTACGGCGCATTGTCGGGAGCATCTCGAGGAGCTTTGCCCTGGCGCCTTCACCTTCCTCGAAGACGAAGGAGCGGCGGACTATATCTATCTCCGAGAGCGTCTGGTCAGTCTCTCGGGGAAGGCGCTGCAGTCGAAGCGCAATCACGTCAATAAGTTCGAGAAGCTCTACCCTGATTTCAGCTATGAGCCCATCACGGGAGCCAACGCGCTGGAGTGTCTTGAGGTCGAGAAAGCCTGGCTACAACAGCACGGCAACGAAGACCAAGGCGAGGACAAGGAGCAGGAGGTCATCCTGCGCCTCCTCTCTTCCTTCGACGAACTACAGCTCTCGGGCGGCATCCTGCGTGTCGGTGGGCAGATCGTCGCCTTCACTATCGGTTCGCCCATCAATGAGACGACCTTCGGTGTGCACATCGAGAAGGCCAATCGTGACTATGATGGTGCCTTCACGGTGATCAATAAGCTCTTCGCCTCAACGATCCCCGAGTGCTACACCTATGTGAATCGTGAGGAAGACTTAGGTATTGAGGGGCTCCGTAAGGCCAAGCTCTCCTACAAGCCTGATATCATCCTGCAGAAGATCGCTGCAGTCCTGCGCCATGAATGCCCCACTGAGCCCTAAGGCACGGGATGCCTATCGCCTTTGGCAGCTCTGCTTCGGGGATACGGATGCCTTCCTCTCAGCCTACTTTAGCGAGGTCTACCGCGACGATAGTACGCTCATCGGCTACACCGCGAGCGTAGCGACGACGCACCTGCAGTATCTCCCCGTAGAGCTTTCTTCGGGTGGCGAGCGCCTACCCGTGAGCTATGTCGTGGCGGTATGTACGCATCCCGACTACGCTGGACGTGGCTTGATGAAGGAAGAGCTGAAGACTGCCCTCAGTCTATCGCAAGAGCGTGGCGATGTCGCTTCACTTCTCTTGCCTGCTGAAGATTGGCTCTTCGACTATTATACGAAGGCGGTGGGCTATGCTCCCATTCCTGTCGCCGTGACGACAACCTCCCTCGAAGCTGTGCTCTCCGAGTCTGACCCCGAATGTGAAGGGGCTACGCTCGTCGAATACCTCACTGCCGTGGAGCGCGCAAGCAAGGTGCCACAGCTCCTGCATAGTCCTGCGCTCTGGCGTGTAGTGACCGAAGATTATCCGACAATAGAGGGCTATGTGCTTCGCGAGCATCGCACGGCAGAGGGCAAGATCAATGGCGCACTCTTCTACGTAGAGCGTGAGGACGAAGTCGTTGTACAAGCTGTCTACGGAAGCTCAGCAGTGCGAGAAGTCTTGCTTCAAGAGCTATCCCATTCGGTGAAGAAGGTGAGCTATTATCTTCGTCCCGAGGGAGGACGAGGGGTAGGGGAGGAGCGACGGGGAATGATTCGCCTCCTCGATCCACTACGCTTCCTGCAGCATCTCGCTACGCTTCACCCCGACCTTAGAGGTGCTTGGGCTTATAGTGACGAGCTCTTCCCTGCGCTGGATGGGCTATATACAGTCGAGGGTGGGGCAGTGCATCGCATGCCTTACCCTACTTCGGACGCCTATCCTAAGTGCCGTACGACGGCGGAGCTATTTGCTCAGCTTGGGAAGTCCCTTGGCGAGGAGCTGAGCTATTCGCTACGCCTCTTCTTCGAGGCAGTATAATTCGGCTATAAAAGAGATAAGGGCTGTACCACCCAGCAGGTGGTACAGCCCTTATGCTATTTCCGGCTATCGGATATGGAGCTTAGAGCAGCCCTTCGATAGACTTCTTCAGAGCGTCCTTGCTCTGAGCGCCGACCTTCTTCTCTACGACTTCACCGCCCTTGACGAAGATGATCGTAGGGATGTTGCGTACACCGAAGCGGCTGGGAAGCTCGGGATCCTGGTCGACGTCGCACTTACCGATGACGACCTTGCCTTCGTATTCCTTTGCGAGCTCTTCTATGATGGGAGCCACCATCTGGCAGGGGCCGCACCAAGTGGCACCGAAGTCGAGGACTACGGGCTGGTCGCCGGCGATGAGCGTGTCGAAGTTCTGGCTGTTGATTTCTAATGCCATAATTGTTTCCTTTCTTATAGGTGAGACTAATATTATTACTTGCTACTTAGCTGTCATCTCGATGCCGTACTGACGGCAGAAGTCGAGGAGGATAGGTGTCGGAGCTACTGTACCCTGATCATAGGTGAGCTCGACATCATTGCGCCCCGTACCATCCGAGAGTCTTATTGATAACATAGCAGATCCGCTATTGTTCGATATGATATCTCCGAGCTCGCTGATGATGCTCTGATTGACGATGCGTACATCGATATTCAGATGGATGCTGGAGATGATTCGGTCGATGACATCACTCAGCAGGCTCACGCGCTGGATATTCAGCTCCAGCTCTTCGCCGTAGCGGCGCTTCTGGATGACGCCTTCGACAAAGACGAAGAGCCCCTTTTGGCAGTACTGCGAGTAGCTCACATAGTTCCCACTAAACAGCGGGATCGTACACGAGCCTTGTGTATCCTCGATCGTGATGCGAGCATAGGGGTCGCCACGCTTGGTCGTGCCGATAAAGACGTTTGACACCATACCGCCGAAGGAGACTTGACGGCCTTCGCCGAGAGCCTCTGGGTCATTCATCATCTGTGCATTGACAGGGCAGTAGCACTCGAGGAGTACGCGGTAGGGGTCAAGCGGATTGCCTGAGAGGTAGAGCCCGACCAGCTCACGCTCCTTATTGAGGCGCTCCATATCCGAGAGTTCGACGAAGTGCGTCGGAGGCGTGGGGCGGGGGATTTGCAAGGCTTCGTCATCGCCTCCGAAGAGGGAAGATTCATTGAGGCTCTGCTCGGCTTGGCTGACCTGGGCGAAGCGCACCAGGGCGGAGAGGAAGGAATCATCGTTCCCCGTATCCATCGGAGCGCTGTAGACCTCACGCTGTAGGCCGAAGCTATCGAAGGCACCGGAGAAGATCAAGCTTTCGAGTGTCTTCTTATTGACGATGCTCATGGGCACGCGCTCGAAGAAGTCATAGACATTCTCAAAGGGGCCATTCTCCTCGCGCTCACGGATAATCATCTCGACCGCTGAGCTACCTACGCCCTTGATGGCATTGAGCCCGAAGCGGATGTTGCCGTCTTGGTTCACGGAGAACTTGAAGTCCGACTCATTGATATCTGGCGTGAGTACGCGGATGCCCATGGTACGACACTCGTCCATGAGCTTGATGATTTCGGAGATGTTGTTGAGGTTACGGCTCAGCGCACCAGCCATGTACTCTGCGGGGTAGTTTGCCTTGAGGTACGCTGTCTGATAGGCGACCCAGCTGTAGCAGGTAGCATGGCTCTTATTGAAGGCGTAGCTGGCAAACTTTGCCCAGTCAGCCCAGATCTTCTCCAGCGTGTCCTCCTTGTAGCCCTTCTTCGTGCCACCAGCGAGGAACTTCACCTTCAGCTCGGCCATCTTGTCGGCAAGCTTCTTACCCATCGCCTTACGCAAGCCGTCGGACTCCCCACGCGTGAAGTCGGCGATCTCACGGGAGAGTAGCATCACCTGCTCCTGATAGACGGTGATGCCATAGGTGTCCTTGAGGTAGCGCTCCATGCAGGGCAAGTCATAAGTGATGGGCTTACGGCCGTGCTTACGGTCGATGAAGTCGGGGATGTAGTCCATAGGCCCTGGGCGATAGAGGGCGTTCATAGCGATGAGGTCCTCGAAGGTCGAGGGCTTCAGCTCGCGCAGGTACTTCTGCATCCCAGCGGATTCGAACTGGAAGGTCCCGACGGTCTTCCCCCCGGTGTAGAGCTCGTAGGTCTTGGCGTCGTCGATGGGGATCTTGTCGATGTCGATCTCGATGCCGCGGCTCTTCTTGATGTTCAGCAGGGCTTCCTTGATGACCGAGAGGGTCTTGAGCCCGAGGAAGTCCATCTTGATCAGCCCCGTAGACTCGATGACCGAGCCTTCGTACTGCGTCACGAGCATGCTCTCACCCGTGGCCTTATCCTCGGCGGTGCTCAAGGGGACGACGTCGCTGATATCCATCTTCCCGATGATGATACCACAGGCATGTACGCCCGTACTGCGGATATTCCCCTCGAGCATCTGAGCGTACTTCAGCGTATCGTGGAGTAGGGGGTCGGGGCTAAGGGAAGCCTGCTTGAGCTCGGGGACGTATTCGAGAGAAGCGCCGATGGTGACGTTCTTCACGTTGGGGATCTTGTCGGGGATGAGCTTCGTGAGGCGGTCACTCTCCGAGAGAGGGAGGCGCTGGACTCGTGCGACGTCCTTGATGGCACTCTTGGCGGCCATCGTGCCATAGGTGACGATATGGGCTACACGCTCGTAGCCGTACTTCTCCGTGACCCAGTGGAGCACGTCCGCACGCCCGTCATCGTCAAAGTCCACGTCGATATCAGGCATGGAGATACGGTCGGGGTTGAGGAAGCGCTCGAAGAGGAGGTCATAGCGGATGGGGTCGATGTCGGTGATGCCCAGGCAGTAGGCTACGGCAGATCCTGCGGCCGATCCACGTCCAGGGCCCACGAAGACGCCCATATCACGGGCGGCAGCGATGAAGTCCTGCACGATGAGGAAGTACCCAGGGAAGCCCATGCCGGAGATGACGCCCAGCTCGAAGTCGATACGCTCACGTACCTCCTCGGTGATACCCTCTTCGCCGTACTTACGGCGGGCACCCTCGTAGGTCAGATGACGGAGGTATTCGTCGGCATTGGCGAACTGCTCGGGGATCGGGAAGTCCGGCATCAGTGGATCATTCTCGATGCTGTAGAGCTCGACCTTGTCGCAGATCTCCTGCGTGGTGGCGAGCACCTCGGGTAGGTCGGCGAAGAGCTCGTTCATCTCTGCCGTCGTCTTCAGCCACTCCTGCTTGCTGTAGCGCATGCGTCGGGGGTCGTTGAGGTCCTTACCCGTGCTGAGACAGATGAGGCGGTCGTGCGCCTCGGCATCCTCTTCGTTGAGGAAGTGGACGTCGTTGGTAGCGATGACCTTCACACCATGCTTCTTACCCAGCTCGAGGAGGACAGCATTGACCTGCTGCTGCTTCTCGTAGGTCTCTTGGTTGCCGAGCGGGTTGTCGGTCTTGTGACGCTGCAGCTCAAGGTAGAAGTCATCACCGAAGATCCCCTTGAACCACTCGATACTCTTTTCCGCCTCATCGATATTGCCGTACATGATGTGCTGTGGGATCTCCCCACCGAGGCAGGCCGAGGAGGCAATGATGCCCTCATGATGCGCCTCCAGCAGCTCCTTGTCGATACGTGGGCGGTAGTAGTAGCCGTCGATCCATGAGCGCGAGACCATCTTGATGAGGTTCTTGTAGCCCGTGAGGTCCTTCGCTAGGAGGACTAAGTGCCAGCCACTATTGTCCACGGATTGGTTGGGGCGATAGGGGTTGGGGACGTTGGCGTCCTTCTTGAAGCGCGAGCGACGGGCGCAATAGACTTCGCAGCCGAGGATGGGCTTGAAGAGAGGCTTGGCTTCGGCCGCCTGAAGCTGCTCCCGCAGTTCGCTCAGCTTGGCTTCGTCCTCTGCACTACGCCCCTCCTGCTCCTCGAGGGCCTTGATCTGCTTCTTGAGATCCTTGCGCTCGCGAAGTAGGGGGCCGTTCTTCTTATTGACATAGTCGAAGAACTCCTTGATGCCGAACATTGCTCCGTGGTCCGTGAGGGCGATGCCAGGCATGCCGTCGGCCATAGCTTTGTCGACAAGGCCTTTGATCGAGGCCTGGCCGTCAAGGAGGGAGAACTGTGAGTGTACGTGGAGATGTACGAAAGGCTGCATAATGACTGAAAATGAATGGATTGCAAGGGCGGCTTCCTCTGCAGTGTGGTGCAAAGTTACCGCAAATAGCTCAAAATTCTGTGCCTCGAAAGGAGAAAAATGTCCCTCCCGAGAGCTCGATCATTGTAGTGCTTTGAGGGCTAAATCAATACGCGGAAAACTTACGCTTCGCGGAGGAAAACCTTGTTTCTCCGCGACTAAAAGCCATCATCCAGTAGTCCTAAACTTCCATCCACGCACGTAGTCTTAAAATCTACGTACGTAGACTTTAGGATTTACGTGCGTAGTCCTTACGTCCACGTACGTAGACGAAGGTATAGCTGTATGACTTCGGAGAAATAGCACCCTAAGCACGAGCGAATAATACCAGTGGTCGGCGATTATTTGCAAATAGCGTGCACGAAACAGGTGTGGTAGTCTGTCGGAGCAGCAGTACTCGGGCTGTAGAAGCCCCTCTACGAAGTGCCTCGCGACTGAAACGGGAGAGTGACGATAAAAGAAGTAGGTCACTCACATGATACTCGGTGAGTATCGGTGAGTGACCTACGCTTGGGGGAGCCACGAGCAGATTAAGTGAAAACTCCGAAAAACAGGATTTGAGATCCCCGCCCCCTTTGTAATCTACTCTGCTCGCCATAGGCGAGGAGACCCGAAGGCCTCGGTAGCCCGCCATTGGAGGAGAGGGTTGCCTCGGTTTTCAACTTAGTACGATGAGTTTCCCAATCGACAACGTGGCTCTTTTCTTTTGTTCTACTACAAAGATAAGCATTTGTTCGGATCTCGTCAATACGGTAGATCCATGCGCTCTTTGCTTATAGCGAGGGGAGGAGACGGCCGAGGTGGATGCCGTTCGAGCCCTTGACGAGGATGAGGCTGTCCGTGATGGGCGTTGCCTCGATGCGTGCGATGAGCTCCTCGACCGAGGGGAGGACGTGATCCGATGCTCCGAGCTCCTCTACCCAATGCGGACCGCAGAGGTAGATCGTCAGTGGCGAGGCCGTGTGTGCCTTGAGGCGGGTATACAGCTCCTGATGGGCTTCGTGGCTCGATTCGCCCAGCTCGTTCATGTCGCCGAGGATGACGGTGCGGGGGCGATCCAGAGGCTCGATGTGGAGGAAGTTGTCCAGCGCCGTGTGCATGCTCGAGGGGTTGGCATTGTAGGCATCCGCGATGATTTGGTTGCCACGGGCGGAGGTGATGAGCTGGGAGCGGCTGTTGCTGGGGGTGTAGCTGGTGAGGGCTTCGTCGATACGCTCGGGAGCTACGTCGAAGTAAAGGCCGATGGTGATCGCTGCAAGAGCGTTAGCGAGGTTGTAGTCCCCGACTAGGTGAGTCTGTACGGCGTGCTGCTCGATGCCGAGGGTGGGGCAGGCCCAAGAGAAGTGTAGGAAGAGCTGATCACCCGTGCTTGGGGTAGCTTGCCCGACGATACGTGCCTCGGGGTCGGTGCCGTAGTCGATACGGTCGATACCTTCGCTCATCTCCTCGAGCGTCTTGTCTTCGGCACGGAAGAAGACGATACCCTTGCGTGCGCGGAGGCTATCATAGAGCTCACCCTTAGTGCGGCGTACTCCTTCGATGGAGCCGAAGCCCTCGAGGTGTGCCCGGCCAATGTTGGTGATGAGTCCGTAGTTGGGCTCGGCGATGGCGCAGAGCTCGGCGATGTCCCCAGGCTTGCTGGCGCCCATCTCGATGAGAGCAAGCTGATGCTCGGGAGTGAGGCGCAGGAGGGTCAGGGGGACACCGATATGATTATTGAGGTTGCCCTCGGTATAGAGGAGGCGGTAGGTCGTCGAGAGGACGGCGGCCGTGAGCTCCTTGGTAGTCGTCTTACCATTCGTCCCAGTGATCGCGATGACAGGGATACCCAGCTGCTGACGGTGGTGGCAGGCGAGCAGCTGTAGGGCCTTCAGGCTGTCCTCGACGAGGATCGTGCGCTCGTCGATCTGTGCGGTGGGGTCGTCGATGATAGCGTAGGCAGCACCAGCCTCCAGTGCGGCACGGGCATACTGATTGCCGTCGAAGCGCGCTCCGCGCAGGGCGAAGAAGATGCAGCCCTCGGGTCGCTGGCGGGTATCGGTGCTCACCACGGGATGGGCGAGGTAGATGGAGTAGAGGTCTTCTATCGTGATCATGAGTCGGGTCATAAGGGAGTAGGGGAGTGGGAAGCGCCCTACGGTGACACTACTATTATTATATGGTGTCACAAAGGTACTACATAGCCTCAATACCGCGTAGATAGGCTGGGATTCATCTCGGGGACTGCTGTGAAGAGTAGCTACCTCCGTCCTTTCCCTACCTATATTATTAGGTGTATGGCACCTTATTGAATAGGGGTGTGGTACGCTATTATATAGGTGTATGGTATGATTGCCCCACCTTCGCAGCTCGCCCTTCCCTTGCCCCTTCTTTCTGACTTGCGGAAGAGGGGGCGCAAACCACTATACTTCCTTAAATTTTTTATTAAGTGAGGGGTTGAAAAGCTTTATACTCTGCATGTTATTTATCCCTATCTTTGTCCCCCAGATTGTAACGGAAGGTACATGGACAAGCATTCGGGCGTGATGCCCCTTTTACTCTCAAATGACTCTGCACGTGTGTGTCGCATGGCTTGCGATATGCGCGAGTGGTCGGTGACTATGCCCCTCATTGAGGAGATGGCGACACAGATGGACAGCTCCATTTGGTCGACGCGTCAGACCTATACCTCCTACCTATATAATAATAGAGCCCAGAAGATGCTCGGCTATGGCCGTGAGCTCTTTGGGGCTTTTCTTTTGTGTGCCCCTCAGCTCCGTGCTCCACGAGTATAGATGAGGGACACCTGTGTGCTGCTTATTTTTTAATGTTTCAGATATGAAGAAAGTACTATCTATCCTCATGATCCTCTTCCTTACGGTCGCTACTGCGATGGCGCAAGGCAAGAGCATCAGTGGTGTCGTGCTCGATGCCACGAATCATGAGCCTGTGATCGGGGCTTCCGTCCTGGTCAAGGGCGTACAAGGTCAAGGTGCTTCCACGGACATCAACGGGAAGTTCACCTTGAAGAACGTGAAGTCAGGTGCCATCCTCGTCGTGTCGTCTATCGGCTACGCGAAGAAGGAGGTCCCTGTCGGTAACCAGACAGAGCTGAAGATCGAGCTCTCCGGTGAAGACAACCAGCTCCAAGGGGTCGTCGTCACCGCTCTCGGTATCAAGCGCTCGCAGAAGGCTCTGAGCTATAATGTCCAGGAGATCAAGAACGATGCTCTGACGACGGTGAAGGATGCCAACTTCATGAACAGCCTCAACGGTAAGGTCGCTGGTGTGAACATCCAGCGCAGTGCCTCGGGTGTCGGTGGTAGCACGCGTGTGGTCATGCGTGGTAACAAGTCGATCTCTGGGGATAATAACGTGCTCTACGTGATCGACGGGGTTCCTGTCGGTAACAGCGCTGACCGTGGTGGTGATGGCTCTGGCTTCGGTGCAGGTCGTGCTTCGGGTGAAGGTATCTCGAACATTAACCCTGATGATATCGAATCTATTAGCGTCCTGACGGGTCCTTCGGCTGCTGCTCTCTATGGTGCAAGTGCTGCTAATGGGGTTATCCTCATCAATACGAAGAAGGGTGCTGCAGGTCAGCTGCGCGTGAACTTCTCTTCTTCGGTAGAGACGGCTTCGCCCTTCATCCTGCCTAAGTTCCAGAATACCTATGGCAATCAGGCTGGTCAGTACACCTCTTGGGGTGATAAGCTCGCTACTCCTTCCACCTATAAGGTACGCGACTTCTACAACCGTGGTGTGACGTTCAACAACTCGTTCAACTTCTCTGTTGGTACGGATAAGAATCAGACCTATTTCTCTGCCTCTGCTATCAATGCTAAGGGGATCGTACCTAACAATAAGTACCATCGCTACAATGCTTCGATTCGCAATACGTCGAAGTTCCTCAATGATAAGCTGACGCTGGACGTCTCGGCTAACTACATCCGTGACTATGCGAACAACATGATCTCCTACGGGGCATACTTCAATCCTATCGTAGGTGCTTATCTCTATCCTCGTGGTGAGAACTTCGACCAAGAGAAGTACTTCGAGCGCTACGACGCAGAGCTAGGGTACAATGTACAGCAGTGGAAGCCCGGTAGCATGGGTATGGACGTGCAGAACCCTTACTGGGTGGCATACCGCAATCTGCACCCCGAGGTCAATGACCGCTACATGCTCTTCGGCTCTCTGAAGTATGAGCTGAACAAGAAGATCAACTTCACGGGTCGTGCTCGTCTGGATAACACCTTCACTGAGCGTGAGACGAAGCTCTATGCTTCTACCTCTAGCGTATTCTCTAAGCCTCTCGGTTACTTCTCTTCTGATGTCAGCTACTTCAAGCAGAAGTATGTGGACTTCATGGCGAACTACAATTCCCCTATTGCTCAGGACATCAATCTGACGGCTACCCTCGGTACGTCGTATGAAGAGTATGACAATAAGGGTCAGGGCTTTGGTGGACACCTCTTCCTTATCCCTAATAAGTTCATCTTCCCCAATACCAATCAGCTCCAGAGCGGTGGCTCGCAGTCCTCTACGCGTAAGAGTAACTTCGCAGTCTTCGCTTCTGCTGAACTTGCTTGGCGCAACGCGCTCTATCTGACGCTTACGGGTCGTACGGACAAGCCTTCGCAGCTCGTCGGTAGCGTAGATCCCTGGATCTTCTATCCCTCGATCGGTCTCTCTGCCGTCGTCACCGACCTTATCTCTGAGGACCTGCGCGCTAAGCTCCGTCCTACGCTCTCTTATCTGAAGGTACGTACCTCTTATACGGAGGTGGGTTCTCCTATCCCCTTCACTGGTCTGACCCCAGGTACTATCACGCACTCGATGAGCAGCGGTAAGGTCGAGCCCTTCGACTACTATCCTCTGCCTGACCTGAAGGCTGAGCGTACGCGCTCTATCGAGCTCGGGGTCGACTCCCGTTGGTTCGGTGGTGCTCTGACCTTTGGTGCTACGGTCTATCAGTCAAATACGCTCAACCAGCTCCTTGAGACCGACCTCGATCCAGGTACGGGCTATAAGAAGCTCTATGTACAGGCTGGTAATGTCCGTAACCGTGGTATCGAAATGACGCTTGGCTTCAATAAGAAGTTTGGTGGCTTTGAGTACAACTCAAGTGTTACGGCTACGGCTAACCGCAATAAGATCCTCAAGCTGGCTTCTGGTGTCACGAATCCTATCACGCACGAGGTCTTTGACCTGAAGGATATCGTCAAGGGTCGCTTCCGTCTGCGTGAAGGTGGTGAGCTCGGTGACGTTTACGCTAGCGAGCGCATTAAGCGTGATGCTAATGGCTATGTAGACTATACTCCAGGTCAGTCTCTGGTCACGGAGCCCACGACTCCTTATAAGCTCGGTTCGGTCAATGCTAAGTGGAACCTCGGCTGGAAGCACGGCTTCTCTTATAAGGGCTTCGACCTGAATATGCTCTTCACGGCTCGTCTTGGTGGTATCGTCATCTCGAAGACGCAGGCTGCTCTCGACAAGTTTGGGGTTTCTCAGGCTTCTGCTGATGCACGTGATGCTGGTGGTATCAACATCGGCGAAGGTCTTACCATCGCACCACAGCAGTTCTACGATGCTGTCTACAACCTCGACTCCTACTACGTCTACTCGGCTACGAACGTTCGTCTGCAGGAGCTGAGCCTCTCTTACAGCCTGCCTAAGAACTTCCTTGGCAAGACCTTTAAGAATGTAGCTCTCTCTGTCTACGCTACGAACCTTTGGATGATCTATAATAAGGCTCCTTATGATCCTGAACTCACGGGGTCTACGGGTACGTTTGGTCAGGGCTATGACTACTTCATGCTCCCCAGCCAGCGCACTATCGGTGCCAGCATCAAGGTCGGCATCTAAGTCGAGTACTTATCTTATCAGATAAAGAAGAAACGAAATGAAGAACTTCAAGAAATTAGTCCTTCCCGCTTTGGCGATGGCCTCAGCGCTGGTCTTCGCCTCCTGCAATCAGGAAGATATCAATACCAGCCGTGTCGGTGTCACCGATGAGGAGCTCAACCAGGGCGGTCTTGCCTATGGCCTGGCTATGATGAGCCTTCAGCGCTCGGTCATGCCTATCGGCGTCGCTGGCGAAACGGGGCCTGGTAATAGCATGCAGGTCCTCGAGCTTATCTCTACGGGTAACTATGTAGGCTACTACGGGAATAATAACAACTGGAACTTTAACACGGAAGGTACCTGGACGTTCACCAATGGACGTATGAGCATCCTCTACGGTCTCCTCTACGGGGATGTAGCGAAGTCTTGGCTCCCCATCCACATCCAGGCAAGCCGTGCTAAGGATAACCTCCAGGCTCAGCAGGTCCTGGCGATGGCCAATATCGTGAAGGTTGTGGGTTGGCTACGTGCTACCGATGCCTTCGGCCCTATCGTATATACGAAGGCTGGTAGCGGTGACATCACGCCTACTCCTGACTCTCAGCAGGAGGTCTATAAGGGGATGCTTGCGGATCTGGAGAAGAGTGCAGCAGTCCTGCGCGAAGCTCGTGAGTCCGTCCTCTCCCGTAATGACCTCGTCTATAACGGTGATGCCAGCAAGTGGGTTAAGCTTGCGAACTCCCTGATGCTGCGTATGGCTGTCCGTGTCCACTTCAAGGATGCTGCACTGGCTAAGGAATACATCGCAAAGGCTTTGGATGCTTCCAATGGTGGCGTTATTGAGACTACGGCTGACGAGGCTAAGATCGGTAACTCCGATAAGCAGCCTCTGGCACACCCAGCACTCATCTCTGTAGATCAGTACAATGAGACGCGTATGGGGGCTACCATCTGGTCTTATCTCCAGGGCTACAATGACCCACGTCTTGAGAAGTACTTTACGAAGGGTACTTATCGTAATATTCCGGGCTACTACTTCCTCCCTCCGACCAACAATGAGTCGAAGAAGGAAGGTGCTAATACTGCGCAGTACGCTTCGAAGCCTAACTTCTCTACGGAAACGCCTCTCTACTGGTTCCGTGCTTCGGAGACGTTCTTCCTCAAGGCTGAGGCTGCTCTTTACGGTCTGATCTCTACGGGGACGGCACAATCTTATTATGAGCAGGGTGTCCGTCAGTCCTTCGCTGAGGCTGGTGCTGGAGATGCTACGGCTTATCTGGCTCAGAGGGGGGTATTGCCTGCTGCGACTACTGTAGCTTACAACCCTTACCTTTCGAGTCGATATAGCGATAACATCTCCTCTGGTAATGTCTCTCCTAACTGGAATGATGTAGATGCTACTCGTAACCAGCAGGAAGTACAGCTTCAGAAGATCATCACGCAGAAGTACCTTGCTCTCTTCCCCAATGCTTATGAAGCATGGACGGAATATCGTCGTACGGGCTATCCCTTCATCATGAAGCCAGCTGATACCGGAGCTCCTTCGCGTATCGGTGGAGATGCCAGCATGCGTGCTCCTGAGCGCTTCTCCTTCCCTGCATCAGCTTACGATAGCAACCCCAACCTCAAAGTCATCCCCTCTCTCCTTGGTGGTGTAGACCTCGGTAAGACTCCGCTGTGGTGGGTGCGTGACAATCGTCCTAATCAGTAACTCTAAAACGAATCATCTATGAAGATGCTTAAATATGCGCTTGTCGCAGCTATGGCCCTCGCCTCTGTCGCTTGTAGCAAGTGGACTGATGATGAGCGCTTGACCTTCGACAATCAGAAGGACCTCAAGCGAGCCATTCCCTTCATTGAGTTGACGAGTGCCGATCAGCTCACCGCCGAGCAGCAGAAGTATTACAGCGAGCTCCGTGCATGGAAGCAGACGCCTCACGTACGTGGCTTCGGCTGGTTCGGTGGCTGGACGGCTAAGGGTACCGATCCACAGAAGTACCTCCGTATGCTTCCCGATAGCGTCGATATCGTATCTCTCTGGGGTACGCATGGCGAGCTGACCGAGGATCAGAAGACTGACCTCAAGCTCTTCCAAGACGTCAAGGGGGGTAAGGTCCTCCTTTGCTGGATTGTTTCTAATGTCGGTGACCAGCTTACTCCTAAGGGTAAGACCGCTACGGACTATTGGATCACGGAGAAGGGTGGTGGTGACTTCCTCGAAGGTGTCAAGGCTTATGCTAACGCTATCTGTGATACCATCGAGAAGTACAACCTCGACGGCTTCGATATCGACTACGAACCCTATTATGGTGGTTCTGGTAATCTGGCTACTGCTCTTCAGTCTTATGAAGATGGTGGTGAGACCTATCACTATGACTGGAAGAAGTATCCCGCTGCTGACTATGTAGGTGCAGAGGCAGATATCATCGATGCCTCTTCGGAGCGCAATATCGGTATGTACACCTTCGTCAAGACGCTCTATGATCGTCTTCACCCCAAGGGCCGAATCATCCTCTTCGACGGTGAGCCTTATAAGCTCTCTACCGAAGCCTCTAAGATGATTGACTTCTATGTCTATCAGGCTTATGATGAGTCTACGACTTATGCAGCTCTGAATAAGGTCCGTCAGGGCTCGAAGCTCGACAACTGGGAGGGTAAGACCTTCCTCACACTGGAGTTCCAGAAGTACTCTAAGACGGGTGGTTTCCCTCGTTATACGAGCTCTAACCCTGAGATTCAGAAGCTGGATGCCGGTCGTCAGATCATGGACTATGCTACGATGCTCATGCCTAACGGTAAGCGTATCGCTGGTATCGGTACTTATCACATGGAGCTTGATACGGAGGGTGGCAGCTATCGCTTCCTTCGCCAGGCTCTCAATGCCGGTAATCGCGTCAGCGAAACCCAGAAGGCAGACTTCCAATAATGGCTAACAGAGAAAACAAGAGTTTGATGAAAAGAATAGTATATGCGCTCCTCGCAGCAAGCCTTCTTGGTAGCTGTCAGAATGAGCTTTACAACGATCCCGCAAAGGATCATCAGAGCGAGCAGGGGATCTATATCCACGGTCAGGAGCAGACGCAGATCTTCCTCCTTAGTGGTGCATCGCAGGATGCAAATGGTCCTCGTGTAAGCCTTGTCAAGCCTGCTACGTCTACCGTCACGGTGAACTTCTCCGTCGGCTCACAGGCACAGCTCGACGCTTATAACGCTAAGAACGGGACGAGCTACAAGCTCCTTCCTTCGACGATGTATGAGCTTCCTGCTTCGGTGACTATTCCTGCAGGTCAGACCTCAGCTTCGATCCCTGTCAAACTGAAGGCAGTTACCTTCTCAAGTGGCGAAGTCTTCGCTCTGCCCATCCAGCTGCAGGGGAGCAATCCTCACGCTATCGGCGGTCAAAGTGAAGCGATCATCGTCGTCGACCAAGCTACCGAGACGAAGGCTCTCAGCATCAATACGGGCAATGAGATCGCTGCTTACTTCGCAGAAGATATCCTTGTGCCCCAGTGGACGATGGAAGTCATGGTCAAGCGCAGCAATATCAATGGTGCACTTGCTGGTACGAAGTTCGTCGGTGCTTCGGATGACAAGAGCGAAATCTACCCTGTCGTCGGCAAGGATGGTTCGTTCTTCCGCACGGGTGGTACTGACCTCTCGCTCTCGAAGGATATCATGCCTCTCGAAGACAACAAGTGGTACATGTTCTCCTTCGTCTATGACGGGGCGAACGTCTCAGTCTACTGCAACGGCCGTCAGGTGCTTTCGCAGCCTGTACGTGATGGCGACTACAAGCTTGGTGGCTTCTGGCTCAGCACCACGCGTGGTCTGATGCGCGAACTGCGATTCTACAAGGTCGCACGTACCCCAGCTCAGATCGCTGCTAACGTCTGGAAGATGGCTGATCCTAAGGATACGAACCTCGTAGCATACTATCCTATGAATGGTAAGAAGTATGATCCTGCTACCGGTACGATCACGGAGGATGAGACTCAGATCTGGGATTGGTCTGCTGGTGCACACCACTTCCCCAGCCTCCAGGGTGCAACCTTCGTCGACAATGCAGGTAAGCCCTTCCGCTTCCCCGTCACGGAGTAAGCCTCTTCGGTAATACCTCCCCTATGATCCGCCCCTCGAAGGTCCGTCCTTCGAGGGGCGGATTCTTTTTCGTTTCTTCGGTATCGGTGAGCTGACCTTCTACGTAGAGTAAGGTCTCCCTCCTACTATAAAAAGCCTCAGGGGCTGTATCTCCATCGTGAGATACAGCCCCTGAACTTTTTTGTTATTCCCTTTAAGAAGAGGACTTAGGCCTCTGCCTGCTTAGCTGCTGCGAGGGTATTCAGCATGAGGGAGATGATGGTCATCGGACCAACGCCTCCAGGGACGGGCGTAATGTAGGAGGCGAGGGGTGCAACTTCGTCGAAGGCAACGTCACCGGTGAGCTTGAAGCCACTCTTACGCGAAGCATCGGGTACACGCGTCGTGCCTACGTCGATGATGACGGCACCAGGGCGCACCATGTCGGCCTTGAGGAACTCAGGCACGCCGAGGGCTGCGACGATGATGTCTGCCTGCAGACAGAGCTCCTTGATGTTGGGCGTACGGCTGTGGCAGACCGTGACGGTGCAGTCGCCAGGAGTACCCTTGTGCAGGAGGAGTTGCGCCATGGGCTTACCGACGATGTTGCTACGGCCGAGGACGACGCAGTGCTTACCGCGCGTCTCAATGTCGTAGCGGCGAAGGAGCTCAATGATCCCCTGAGGGGTAGCTGACACGAAGCAGGGAAGGCCGATGCTCATGCGCCCTACGTTGATGGGGTGGAAGCCGTCGACGTCCTTGCTGGGGTTGACCGCTTCGATGATGCGCTGCTCGTTGATGTGCTTCGGCAGGGGGAGCTGGACGATGAAGCCATGCACCTCGGGGTCGTTATTCAGGCGCTCGATCTCGCTGAGCAGACGCTCTTCGGTGACGTCGTCCTCGAAGCGGATCAGTGAGGAGCGGAAGCCCACCTCGGCACAGGTCTTGATCTTAGCTGCTACATAGGTCTCGCTGCCGCCGTCATGGCCGACGAGGATAGCTACCAAGTGAGGGGCTTTTTTGCCAGCTGCTACGCGGGCTGCTACTTCGGCTGCGATCTCCTGCTTGATCTGAGCGGAGGTTGCTTTACCATCGAGGAGCTTGTAGGTTTGTTCTTTCATTGGGGTAGTACGATGAATGAGTAGGTGGGCGGATAGACTCCGCTGCGAGCCCTAAGGCTTATCAAAGATAGGCAAAGTTTAGCGCCTATGAGGTAGAGTCTACTTATGAAAAAGCCCCGCCCCACAGACCTCGCGGAGAGGCTATGGGGCGGGGCTGCTTTATTGGGGTAGAAGGTATGCTCTTAGCGCTCGATGCCGTCACGACGAAGGAGGGCGTCAATGGTGGCCTTCTTGCCACGGAAGCTCTGATAGAGCTCCTCGGCATCACGGCGGTCACCTTGACTCAGTACCTCACGGCGGAAGCGCTCAGCTGTAGCCGTAGAGAAGATCCCTTCTTCTTGGAAGGCAGCGAAGGCATCGGCATCCAGCACTTCGGCCCACTTGTAGCCGTAGTAGCCAGCTGCATAGCCACCTGAGAAGATGTGTCCGAAGGAGGTGCTCATCTGGCAAGGTGCAGGTGTAGCGGGCAGGAGCTGGGCCTTCTGCCATGCCGTATCTTCGAAGGTCTTCGTGTCAAGGCCCTCGGCAAGTGGCTCGGTGATCGTGTGCCAAGCCATATCGAGGTAGCCGAAGCTCAGCTGACGACAGGCAGCGTAGCCTGCGAGGAAGTGGCGGGCACGCTCCATACGCTCCATAAGGACCTCGGGTAGTGCTTCGCCCGTCTGATAGTGTACGGCGAAGCTCTGGAGCCACTCACGCTCGTCCAGCCAGTTCTCCATCAGCTGGCTGGGTAGCTCGACGAAGTCACGGACGACGTTGGTCCCGCTGAGCGAGCCGTGACGGCACGTAGAGAGCATGCCATGCAGGGAGTGACCGAATTCATGCAGGAAGGTGCGTACCTCACCTGGCGTGAGCAGGGCGGGACGATCGGCTGTGGGCTGGGTGAAGTTCATCACCAGCACGATGTGAGGACGATGATCTTCACCCTCGGCCGTGTGATACTGCTCCTGCAGGTTATTCATCCAGGCACCGCTCTGCTTGCCCTCACGAGGGAAGAAGTCGGTGTAGAGAAGTCCGAGATAGCTCCCATCAGCATCGTGTACCTCGTAGGTGTGTACGTCGCTGTGGTAGACGGGCAGATCCGTGCACTCGGTGAAGCGGATGCCGTAGAGGCGTGTTGCCAGTGAGAAGATGGCATCCGAGACGCGCGATAGCTCGAAGTAGGGGCGTAGCTCCTCTTCATCCAGCTCGTAGAAGGCCTGCTTATAGCGCTCTGCCCAGTAGCTCCAGTCCCAGGGCTGGAGGGGGAGGGTAGCGCCTGCCTCGCGTGCGAAGTCGGCCACTGCTGCAAGCTCCTTCTCTGCTAAGGGCTTGTAAGCCTCGAGGAGCTCGTCGAGCAGCCCATAGACTGCCGTCGTGCTACCTGCCATACGACGGGTGAGGACCTTCTCAGCAAAGCTCTTGGAGCCTAAGAGCTGGGCTAGCTCCAGACGCAGGTTCACGAGGCGACGGATGAGCTCTCTATTGTCATATGCGTCTCCAGCAGCCCCGACAGCCATCTTTGCCAGATACATCTCTTGGCGTAGGGTGCTCGAGGGGCAGTGCTGCATGAAGGGGAAGTAGCTGGGGGCTGAGAGGGTGAAGAGCCAGCCTTCGCCCTTACCCTCCTTCTCTGCCAGCTCGCGTGCTACGGCGAGTGTCGAGAGGGGAAGCCCTTCGACCGCAGCGGCATCATCAACGAAGAGGCGGAAGCGCTGCTGGTCCTTGAGGTTATTTTGTCCGAAGGTGAGGCTCAGCTCGCTCAGCTCACGCTTGACCTCGCGAAGTCGCTCCTTCTCCTCGGCAGGGAGCTGGGCACCGCTTTCGCTGAAGCCTTCGTAGCAGCGCTCGAGGAGGCGTAGATCTTCAGCATCAAGCTGGAGGCTCTCGCGTGCCTCCCATACCTGACGGATACGCTCGAAGAGGGGCTCGGAGAGGGTGATGAAGGAGGAGAGTGCTGAGAGAGAGGGGCTAACCTCCTGACTGATCTGCATCAGTTCGTCCGTAGCCTCAGCGTGTAGGAGGTTGTAGAAGCTACCTGATACCCACTCGAGGAGGGCACCGGAGCGCTCGAGAGCAAGGATGGTATTGGCGAAGGTGGGGGCTTCGGGCGAGGCGATGATGGCCTCTACCTCACGGCGCTTCTCTTCGATAGCCAGACGGAAAGCCTCGCGGAAGTCCTCAGTCTTGAATTGGTCGAAGGCATAGGCTCCGTGGGGGAGCTGGCTGGGCTGACAAATACTATTCATGTCGTCAGTGATACACGGGAGAGGGTGAAAAGAAAGCTACCTGCCTTCGTCGCAGCCACGCGAAGGGGCAGGCGAAGGCAGGTAGCCGTATGGTGTATCCCTCCAGCGGAAGGCCGCAGGGGTAGGATACGTAGGGATCGACGTCTTAGAGGCGGTCGTTAGAGCCGAGGACGTTGATGATCTTGTGTTCGTAGAGCTTCTTGAGAGACTCACGAGCTGGACCGAGGTACTTACGTGGGTCGAATTCAGCAGGGTTTTCTGCGAAGACCTTACGTACAGCAGCGGTCATAGCGAGACGGCCGTCAGAGTCGATGTTGATCTTGCAGACAGCGCTCTTAGAAGCCTGACGGAGCTGCTCTTCGGGGATACCGACAGCATCCTTGAGGGCACCACCGAACTTGTTGATCGTAGCGACTTCGTCCTGGGGTACGCTGGAAGAACCGTGGAGTACGATGGGGAAGCCAGGGATCTGCTTTTCGATCTCAGCGAGGATATCGAAGCGGAGGGGGGGAGGTACGAGGATGCCGTTAGCGTCGCGGTGGCACTGCTCAGGCGTGAACTTGTTAGCACCGTGTGACGTACCGATAGAGATAGCGAGTGAGTCAACACCCGTCTTGCTGACGAAGTCAACAACTTCTTCGGGCTCGGTGTAGGTGTGGTGCTCAGCTACGACATCGTCTTCGATACCAGCGAGGACACCGAGTTCACCTTCGACCGTCACGTCGAACTGGTGAGCGTACTCAACGACAGAGCGTGTCAGAGCGACGTTCTCGTCGTAGGGGAGGTGCGAACCGTCGATCATCACAGAGGAGAAGCCCATTTCGATACAGCTCTTGCAGAGCTCGAGGCTATCACCGTGGTCGAGGTGAAGGGCGATCTGAGGATTGGGGCAGCCCAGCTCCTTAGCGTATTCTACAGCACCCTGAGCCATGTAGCGCAGGAGCGTCTGGTTAGCGTACTTACGTGCGCCGCTGGATACCTGAAGGATGACGGGAGACTTGGTCTCTACTGCAGCGCTGATGATAGCCTGCAGCTGCTCCATGTTATTGAAGTTGAAAGCGGGGATAGCGTAGCCACCCTTGATAGCCTTTGCGAACATATCGCGGGTGTTCACAAGACCCAGTTCTTTGTAACTAACCATTACTGTTCCTATTTATAGTTGATACGTTTATCGTTCTATGCAACAAAGATAAGGGAAATATATGTAAAACGGTTCGATATACTTAAATTTTTCAGGAAGTTGAGGCTACTCCTCTCCCCTCATAAAGCTTGTATCTCGGGAACGGTGCTGACTATTGGGGTATTCATCTCCTGATTTACCCTCTGCTCTCACCCCATATTCGTCTCACTTTTATGGGGTTGTGGGTATCGAAATGTGAGGGTGTATAAAGCACGGAGAGCCGACTCTACTCAGTAGAATCGGCTCCCCTTATTCGCTCTCAGGTAGCTTTAATTTTCTCAGAAGTCGAGGCCTTTACTTCCCCTTACGTGGGGCAAAGCCCATGAACATCTTCGTGACCTCGGGGTCATGATGGCTGGGCATGACGAAGGAGTGCCCCGTGTCCAGCTTCAGGATCTCCTGCATCTCGCTCTCTGTCAGCGTGAAGTCAAAGAGCTGGAAGTTCTGTTCCATGCGCTCCTTGCGGGTAGACTTCGGTATGATGATGATACCACGCTGTAGGAGATAGCGCATAGCTACCTGTGCTACCGTCTTGCCATGAGCGGCGCCGATCGTGAGCAGGGTCTCATTGTTGAGGAGCTCACTACTTGCTTCGGCAAGGGGACCCCACGACATTAGCTTCACACCCAGCTCATCCATATAGCGGCGCTCCTCGATACGCTGGGTGAGGACGTGGGTCTCGACTTGGTTCACAGCGGGTACGATATCCGTGAAGTGACAGAGGTCAATGAGGTGGTCGGGGTAGAAGTTGCTCACGCCGATAGCTCTTACCTTACCCTCCTTGAGGGCATCTTCGAGGGCGCGATAGGCATTGTAGCGATCGCCAAAGGGCTGGTGAATCAGCATGAGATCGATGTAGTCGGTGCCGAGCAGACGCAGGCTTTCATCCAGGCTGCGCTTCGGGGCGTCACCCTCGAAGTTGGATATCCAGATCTTGTCCACGATGAAGACTTCATCACGGCTTAGACCGCTCTTTTTGACTGCGCTACCGACACCTGCCTCATTCTGATAGATCTGTGCCGTGTCGATCATGCGATAGCCTACACTCAGGGCATCGGCTACACAGCGCTCAGCTTCGTCGGGAGAGACCTGATACACGCCGTAGCCCAAGAGGGGCATCTCGACGCCGTTGTTTAGTGTGATTGTCTTCTGTTCCATACTGTTGGGAAGGGCTGATTGTTCGGGATAAGAATGAGAGTTTATGGGCGATGAGTGTCCCCGCACTATGGTGATAACAACTCGTCTTCTTGCAAGGTTTCCCCATGTGCGAGTACGGAGAGAGAATACCCACCCATATAGGAGGGAAAGATAACCTATATTGGTCGCTGGGCTGACCTATATAGGTCGCCGGGCTGACCAATACTGCTTCGCTTCGTGACCTATATAGGTCCGCTCAGTGACCAATATGAGACTGTTGCCGCGAGTGCTGCCCTCTATTTATTGTGCTAAGGCATTGCATGTCCAGCTCCCCGATATCCCTCTCCGAAGAGATATACAGGCTCTTCGCTTTATCGCGAGTATTCCTCTTATCCTGTGGAGGAAAAAGTGTCCTTCTTGCAAAGAAAAAAGTACCTTCCCGTAGTGATATTCTTCTATCTATGCACGTAGTCTTAAAGACCAGGCGCGTAAATCCAAATATCCACGTACGTAGATATTAGATCCACGTACGTAGCCCAAACTTATCTGCCACTCATCCATAACTTTTATCCCTACGCGGAGCAACGGCCTAATATAGGTTCACCCCCGCGACCAATATAGGTTCACTCAAGGGGAGCATAGTGGAAGCCTATCCATAGGCATGAGTGAAGTGGGAGATATCCTGTGAAGCCCTTATCTTTGCTAAGGTGGATTTAGGTGGATTCCCCGTGCCGCTACTCTCGTATGTCCTGACTTCACTCTTATTCAAATAGACTATCATGAAGAGAACATTCAGCCTACTCTTAGCGCTTATGACGCTAACCTTGGCCTCGAGCTCCTGCTCCTTCTTCCGCTCCGCTGGGATGCAGAGCCGTCGCCACGTGCTACCCGAGCAGCGTATTAGTATCGAGGAGGTGTATAGCTCGCGCGATCACCTCGGTATCTATGGTCGCCTGTACCGCCCGGTCGGAGTCAAGGGGCGCCTACCGCTGGTCATCCTCAGTCATGGCTTCGGCGTGACGCACCGTGATGGCGAGGGCTATGCCGAACTCCTGACGCGCATGGGCTACCTCTGCTATACCTTCGACTTCAACGGTGGTGGACGTGAGAGCCTGAGTGCTGGTGCGACGACAGATATGTCTGTCCTCACCGAGCAAGCGGACCTCAATGCGGTCATCGATCAGCTCAAGCGTCGCTCCGACGTCGATCCCCGACATATCACCCTCTTGGGCTTGAGCCAGGGCGGGCTCGTCTCCGCCCTCACTGCGGCATCGCGCCCCGATGATATCGCTTCGCTCATCTTGATTTACCCCGCCTTCAGTATCCCTGAGATGGCGCGTAAGCAGTGGGGAGAGTATTCGAAAATCCCTCAGGTGAACACCTTCTGGGGTATGCGTCTTGGGGAGAAGTACTACAAAGATGTGTGGAATATCGACCCCTATGCCGTCATCGGGCGCTTCCAAGGCCCTGTGCTGATCCTCCATGGGGATAAAGATCGCATCGTAGAGCAGTCCGTCTCGGATCGTGCGGCCACCATCTACAAGAATGCCGAGTATCATGTGATCCCAGGTGGCGAACATGGCTTCTCGGGCGAGGCCTTCCAGCAGGTCAAGCGCTACATCCAGACCTTCATGAAGCGATAGCTACGGCCAACCTTTCCTGATAGAAAAAGCTCCGCCCCGATCGTCCACATAGAGAGGATGATCGGGGCGGAGCTCTTTGATGAGATGCGCTTGTGGGGGCTAAAGATTGTAGCTGAGTCCGACAGCGAAGGCCATGAGGTCGGGGTAGCCTGGGACGAAGGTCGTCGCTATGTCGAGCTTGGGGCTGATGGCATACTTATACTCCAGCTCGCCTCCATACCAGAGGAACTTACGCTGCCACTTGTCCGTGGGGCTACCCTCGAAGTACTTCGTGTCGACGTACCCAGGGAGGCGGTACCAGTTGCGTCGGTAGATCCATGTCGGTCCGATACCGCCGTAGAGGCGATGCCGCCCAATGCGGAAGATACGAGCACGTAGGCCGATACTCGTCACACCAGCGAGCTGGGCGGTGCAGTCAGCATAAAGCCCTTGGATACCCTTGACGGAGAGGATCTCGGGGATGATGAAGTACTCGTAGGAGAGTAGGGCACCCAGATCAACTACGAAGTAAGCCTCGGGGTCCAGGCGGTTCGGCATCAGCTTGGCATTGGGCCTCCCGCTCAGAGGGTGGAAGCTGAGGCCCATGAACTTCAGGCTGATGTTTTGGCGGCTCTGCCCTTGTAAGGGGAGTGAGCAGAGGATGAGCCCGATGAGGGCGTATAGGAAATGGTGTATACGCATAGACGGAGTGTGTGTAATAAAAAAGCGTAGCGCCAGCTTCTACGTAGAGCAAAGGGATTGCTGTCGGAGAAGCTGGCGCTACATGCTTAGGAGAGCTGGTGCTCCTTAGCGTCGGGGCTTGGGGCCCATGACGATGGTGAGCTTGCTATTGGGATGGATATCCTTGTGCGTGAAGGTGAGGCTTTCCGTGATGTCACGTCCGTTGATAGAGGCCTTCTGCACGTACTTATTCTCCTTGCTATTGTTACGCACCTCGATAGTGAAGATGCCCTTGGGGAGCTGGATCTTCGCCATATCTACGAGCGGACGGCCGATGGTGTACTCGGCCTTACCTGGGCAGACCTGATAGAAGCCCAGCGCACTGAGGACGTACCAAGCTGACATCTGACCGCAGTCCTCGTTGCCAATGATACCCGCAGGTGTAGGCTTGTAGAAGTGGCGCAGGACGGTATCGAGGATAGCCTGTCCCTTGTGAGGTGCAGCGGTGTAGTTGTAGAGGTAGGCGATGTGGTGGCTGGGCTCATTGCCGTGTGCATACTGCCCGATGAGGCCCGTGATGTCACCCGACTGCTCAGCTCCATCGATACGTGAGGACGTGGTGAAGAGCGTATCGAGGTTGCGCTCCAGTACCTCACGACCACCCATGAGCTTGAGGAAGCCCTCCATATCGTGGGGAGCGTAGAAGCTCCACTGATAGGCATTACCCTCGGTGTAGTCGCTCTTCTCGTGAGCGGAGAAGCGGGGGTTGAAGGGGGTGAGGAACGAGCCATCACCCTTGACGGGGCGCATGAGGTTCGTCTCACGATCCCAGTAGCGGCGGTAGTAGAGCCCGCGCTGGTCATAAGCCTTAGCTACGGAGTCGAGGCCAGCAGCCTCAGCGATACGGGCGATACACCAGTCATCGTAAGCCATCTCTACACCCCAGCTGACGCTCTCGGGGACGGAGTCGCAGGGTACGAAGCCGTAGCGCTCCTTGTAGTAAGGATGGCGCGTGATGAGGTCGAGCTCACGCGTACCGGCGAACTTCTCCGCCAGATCAGCTCGATAGATCGAGCTACGCTGCGCAGCCTCCGTCCAGTGACGCAGATCCTCGCTTGTAGCCAGACCCTTAGCGACGAGGTCGGCGAGGATGCTCACCGAGTGGTAGGCTGGCATACAGCCCGTATAGTTCGAGGCGAGTGGCCAGCGTGGGAGGATCGTCCCTTCATCATAGTCGCTGACGAGGCTCTTACCATAGCGCAGTGCCTGATCGGGGTCGATGATGGTGAGCAGAGGATGCAGCGCACGATAGGTATCCCAGATAGAGAAGACGGTGTAGTGACCTTCTTCCGGGCGGGGATTCTTATGGATAGCTTTGTCCATACCACGGAAGCTGCCATCTACATCCTGATAGTTGAAGGGGGCGATATGCGAGTGGTAGAGTGCGGTATAGAAGTTCTTTAGCACTGCCGTGTCAGAGGTCTCGATGCGGATCTTGCCGAGGAGATCAGCCCAGATACGGCGGCTCTCGGTGCGTACAGCCTCGAAGTCCCAGTCGGGGAGCTCTGCCTGCATATTGCGCTCAGCCCCCTCGGGCGAGACGGCCGAGAGACCGACCTTCACGAGGTAGGGTGCGCTCCCCTTGGGGAGATAAA
Source organism: Porphyromonas sp. oral taxon 279 str. F0450 (assembly GCF_000292995.1). Classification (NCBI taxonomy): domain Bacteria; kingdom Pseudomonadati; phylum Bacteroidota; class Bacteroidia; order Bacteroidales; family Porphyromonadaceae; genus Porphyromonas; species Porphyromonas sp. oral taxon 279. The sequence goes on from NZ_ALKJ01000037.1 coordinate 34,953, forward strand.
GGTGGAGCTTCAGGTCAGCCGTGTCACGCTCGACGGCGAAGCCTGCGCTGAGTCGCTGACGCTCACCATCACGATAGAGGGCGATGCTATCGGCAGGCGTGGAGAGGCGGAGGATGTAGCTCATCTGATGATGCTCTGCCCAGCCCTTGGTGTAGTAGGTGCCGACGATCGTCGAGTCATTGACAAGGCGGAAGTCATTCCCTACAACCTTATGCCCCCAGTTGGGCTGGAGGATATGACCGAGGTCAAGGAGGAGCTTGCGGTCTGTGCTGTCAGAGTAGGTGGCGCGTAGGAGCCCGACGCGGTCGGTGGAGGTCAGCTCGGTCTGGATACCGAAGTTCTTCAGACGCACCGAGTAGTAGCCAGGGGAAGCGGCTTCCTCGGTCTTGTCGAACTGAGCTATGGGGCGCAGCGTGTCAGCTCCGCTATAGGGAAGGATCGCTACATCGCCGAGGTCACCAATCCCCGTCCCTGAGAGGTGGGTGAGGCTGAAGGCATAGATGACGCTGTCGGACTCATGGTAGCCACTGCTAGCATCCCATCCGATGAGGTGGGTGTCGGGGCTGAACTGCACCATCGCATTGGGGCGTGTAGCCCCTGGGAAGGTATGCCCGTGCTCACCCGTACCGATGAACGGATCGACGAAACTCAGAAGATCCTCGCTGGAACTACTGCCCGTAGTCTTCGAGGAGCAGGCCGGCAGGAAGAAGGCGGCCGCAAGGAGGGCTGCTGAGGACGTGGCAAGCGACCTCAGTGCATGGGGTAATAGATGCATGAGATAGGGTGAGAAAGATACTTAGCTTTGGCTGGCGAAGGCAGCAGCGAAGAGGCGCATCTGACGGAGCATCGAGACGAGCCCATTGGAGCGTGTAGGGGAGAGGTGCTCGGAGAGACCTATCTCCTTGATGAAGTACAAGTCGGAGTCGAGGATGTCCTGTGGCTTCTGATCATTGAGGACACGCAGCAGAAGGCTGACGATACCCTTCACAATGATTGCATCGCTCTCACCCTGGAAGTGCACGCGCTCACCGTCAAAGTGGGCGGTGATCCACACGCGGCTCTGGCACCCCTCGATGATATTAGTCGGGGTCTTGTCGCTCTCGGGGAGTGGCTCTAAGGTATTGCCGAGGTCGATGATGAGCGCATAGCGGTCCATCCAATCGTCCAAGGCAGAGAATTCTTCTATGATCTCGTCTTGTAGTTCGTTGATTGTAGGCATGGAGTGTGGGTGAAGTGATTAGATGTCCTCTCGGATCGTGGTGGCTACGGTCTCGCCGACAGCACGCAGGGTCTCCATGTGGATGACGTTCATGTTGTCTGCTGAGGTGTGCCAATGAGCCCCAAAGCCCGTGGCTCTATTGGGGTCGAAGTTGATGATGTCCACGCAAGGGATGCCACGATAGCGGATCACGGGGCCGTGGTCATCGGTCATCTGTCCGCCATTAGCCTGGACGAAGTAGTCGCCCCAGCCAAGCTGGGCCGCAGTCTGCCAGAGGATGGAGAGTAGGGGACGGGCATATTCTCGCGAGAGACCCTCCCAGTAGAAGCGGGCACCTTGGGAGCCGACCATATCGAGGAGGATACCCCACTTAGCCTTGTAGTCACTCTGGTGGGGGTGCTGTGCCCAGTATTGTGAGCCGAGGCACCAGCTGTCTTCGTCTTCACTTTGACCACCATCTTCGAGGTCAAAGAAGATGAAGTCCATAGCCTTCCCTGAGGGATTTAGGCTCTCTTGGCGAGCAAGCTCAAGTAAGACGGCGACACCGCTGGCGCCGTCATCTGCCCCCTGAATGGGTTCGCCCTGACGCTGTACGACAGGGTCGTGGTCAGCTACTTGGCGAGTATCCCAGTGGGCCATAAGGAGGATGCGGTCCGCACCCTCAGGAGTGCGGGTGGCGATGATATTCGTTCCCGCCGCCTGCTTGCCGAAGTGGTCCTTCCCCTCGAAGCGCTGTAAGGTCACTTCGTAACCCCACTGACGTAGCTTCTGCTCTATCCAGGCTGCCGTCGCGCGGTGACCTTCACTGCCAGGAGTGCGCACACCAAAGGCTACTTGCTGCTGTATGTACTGGTAGGCAGAGTCAGCGCTGAAGGGAGCCGCAGTGCGTCTCTCGGCGCTTTCGCTGCCCGTGCTGTCGGCACTCTGTGCTTGGCTCTTCGTGCCACCACAGCTGATGAGAGCTGCGCCGAGGCCTATGATAAAGAGATAGAGAAGAGGGGATTTAGGCATAATCTTCTTGCTCTGGGGTGAGGAGGGATATGAGATGACCTTAGAAGATCGAGGGCTTGTTGGGCTCGATGATGATTTCGCTCAAGGGGCGCTTGGGTACGTGATGACGCCCTTCTTCGTCGCGCCAGTAGCGGACGTCCTCGGGGCTACGTGCTTCCTCGAGGATAACCTCTTCGGCTGGCTTGCCGATGGCGACGATCGCATTGATAGATAGGTGCGTGGGTAGATCCAGGCGGCGTGTGATCTCACCCTTGCCATGACCAGCGAAGATACAGACGCCATAGCCCGCATCTGTAGCCAGCAGGCCCAGCGTCTGGAGCTGGATGCCTTCGTCAAAGCGAGCAGCAGGAGCAATATCGGTGTCAATGAGCTGCAGGAGGTAAGCACGCGGGCGCTCTCCTACTGCAGGACCATCCCACTCGGGGAGCATAGCAGCCCAGTGCTGGAGCTCTGTGATCTCGTGACAGAGGGCTTCGTCCGTGATGATGATATACTTCAGGGGCTGGATATTGCGTGATGATGGCGTCTGGCGGACGACGTCCAGCCAGCGGAGGATCTGCAGGCGGTCAATGGCTACCGATTCGTCAAAGCGGCGGTAGGTGCGATCCTTCTTGATAAGAGTCTCGATGAGCGAAGACATAGATAGTGGAGATTTAGTATTTGGGTAGTGCGAAGAGCCGTCGTGCATTCTCGCTGGTCTGCGCGATCAGTGTGTCGTCAGTCAGCTCGTAGCAGCTGGCTACGAAGCTTGCCGTGTGGGGAAGGAAGGCAGGCTCATTGCGCTTGCCTCGCTTGGGGACAGGCGCAAGATAGGGAGCGTCAGTCTCCAGCAAGAGGCGCTCCAAGGGGATAGAGGCGACGTACTCCTTGAGCGTGCTGTTCTTAAACGTCACGACGCCATTGATCCCGACATAGAAGGAGGGGAAGGATAGTGCCTCCTCAAGCTCTTCTCTTGTGCCAGTAAAGCTGTGGAAGACTCCGCGAAGCTGCGGGGGATTTACCCGACGTAGCGTCTCGAAGGCATCAGCAAAGGCCTCGCGGATATGGAGGATCACGGGGATATCAAGCTTAGCAGCCCAGTGGAGCTGGCGCTCAAAGGCTTCGATCTGCTCCTGCTGATAGGTCGTATCCCAATAGTAATCCAGCCCGATCTCACCGATAGCTACGTGAGGACGCTGTGAGAGTTCCCCTTCCATATAGTCAAGCTGGGAGGTGTAGTCCTCCTTGACATAGGTTGGGTGTAGGCCGATGGTAGGGAAAAGTCGATCGGGATGTGCTGCGCAAAGATCAAGGACGCGGGGATAGCTCGTTGCGTCAACATTAGGTAGGACCATCTGCCCTACACCTGCCGCAGTGGCGCGTGCGAGGATCTCGTCACGGTCCTCGTCGAACTCCTCTCCGTATATGTGTGTGTGGCTGTCGATGAGCTGCATGCTACTTCGTGCGACCAGAGAGGGTGTGGAAGAGGGCGAGGAGGAGCTCGCGCCCTTCTTCTCGGAGGGGAAGCTGTTCGACTCCGCGATAGGCTTCGGCGGTGAGACGCTCGATCTCAGCCTCGGCGTAGAGGCGTGTGCCTGCCTTATCGTAGAGTGCACGTACTTCATCTATGTAGGCTCGGCGCTCCTCGGGAGTGTAGGTCAAGATCTCTTGCAGACGCTTGAGTTCTTTGCCCTGTAGCTGCTCTAAAGTATATAGGAGAAGAAGGGTCTTCTTAGCATTGACGATGTCACCACCGATAGGCTTACCGAAGGTCTTCTCATCGCCATAGACGTCCAGTAGGTCGTCTTGGATCTGGAAGGCCAGCCCCAGCTGGATCCCCACGGCGTAGAGTGCGCGAGCTTGCTCTACAGTGGCACCTCCGACGAGTGCGCCCAGCTCCAGTGATGAGCCGAGTAGTACGGAGGTCTTCAGGCGGATCATCTCCATGTACTCCTCGACGCGGACCTCGGAGCGAGTCTCGAACTCCATGTCATACTGCTGCCCGACGCATACCTCGAGAGCCATCTGGCTGAAGCGAGGAAGCAGCTCGGCAAGTAGGGACTTGTCTGCGACCTCTGCAAGGGATGCATAAGCTTCGATACTCATCGCATCACCCGATAAGATCGCCGTGTTGTCACCCCAGCGACGATAGACCGTCTCTTGCCCACGGCGAAGTGGCGAGCGGTCCATGAGGTCGTCATGAAGGAGTGTGAAGTTGTGGAAGATCTCAAGGGCTACAGCTACGGGGAGGGCGCGCTGCCAGGCTTCGGTGAAGGCGGTAGCTGCAGCGCAGGCCAAGAGTGGGCGGATGCGCTTGCCTCCGAGGCGCAGGGTGTAGTCGATGGGGGCAAAGAGCCCTTCGGGAGAGCGGGTGCCAAGGGAGCGGGCTGCGAGCTGCTCCTCTACGGCCTCACGGATGAGCTTGAGCTTCTGTTGGTCGGGGTGCATTGTCATAAGACGCTATTGTCGGCGATGTGCCTTTTACAAAGATACGACTTAGCCAGCGAATAAGCCCCATCGCTGAGTCTGGGGCAAAAGGAACTCGGGCAGATGCTCCACTGTGGAGAGCATCTGCCCGAGCTGTATGTGTCGCCTCCGTGGGGAGTGCGTGAAGAGATCTTACTGCAGAGAGAAGACGATAGGGATGACGTAGCGTGTACGTACAGGCTTACCCTGCTGCTTACCAGGCTTCCACTTTGGGATGGATTTGACCACGCGGACAGCTTCCTTGTCAAGTGCGGGGTCTACGCTCTTGTAGACTTCTACAGCGGTAGCTGAGCCATCGCGTTCTACGACGAAGCGAATCATAACCTTACCCTGGATACCTGCATCCTGCGCGCTCTCTGGGTAGCGGAGGTGATCCTGCAGATACTTACGGAAAGCGTTAAGGCCACCGGGGAACTCTGGCTGCTCTTCTACGACTTCGAAGGGCTCGTCAGAGAGCTCTTCGGTAGGCGTGCCTGGTACATCCTTGGGGCCGAAGGGGATGTTGACGGGAGGAAGATCCTTGCCTTCATCGGCAGAGACGAAGGTGGGCTTATCGACCTTTACGTTGTTGTCCACGACCTTGAATTCCTGAGGCAGCTGGATCTCGGTCTGCTGGGGCTGCTCCTGTGGCTTAGGCTCTTCAGGCTTATCCTCAGGTTGCTCTTCCTTGACGAGGAGCGCTTCTTCCATTTCGGTCTTGCGGCCAGCTCCATCAAGGTTGCCTGCTTGGGCAACAGAGCTACGCCACTCCAAGCTTACGAAGGTCAGGGAGAGTGCTACGACGAGACCCAGTAGGAGCGAGAGCCCCTTGCCCTTCTCGAGGTCAGCTTCTGGTGACTTCTTGATTTCCATACCGTTTACACTGTATCTTTAGTGGTTGATGTTGATCCTGTACGTTGCGTACACTTGTTTTCTTGACCACAAATATACGAATATATTCGTCTACATACTATATGTAGGCAAAAGATTTATCTGCGAGCTTCGCATGAGGGAGACTGTTGCGGCAGAGTCCTGCCCTCTATTTAGAGTGCTAAGGCATCGCACGCCCAGCTCCCCGATATGCCTCTCCGAAGTGATACACAAGCCCTTCGCCTTATCGCGCGTATTCCTCTTATCCAGCGGAGGGAAAAGTGTCCTTCTCGTGAAGAAAAAAGCGCCTTCCCACAGTGGTTTTCCTGCATCTATGCACGTAGTCTTAAAGACCAGGCACGTAAATCTAAATATCCACGTACGTAGATATTAGAGCCACGTGCGTAGTCCAAACTTATTTGCCACTCGTCCGCAACTTTTATCCCTACGCAGAGCGACAAACTAATGAGGAGTGGTGAATGCTCGTCGAAAAGGGTAAGCACTCCTATTTTATATAGGTATAGCGCCCCCGTAGCAAGAGGACTACGGGGGCGCTATCACTTAGGGATGGCCCGATGAGAGCCTGTGGGATTTAGTTACTTGATCAGCGGGTTGTTGGTCGTCTCGTTCTGAGGGATTTCATAGACGAGGCGAGGGTCATCCCACTTGATGGCCTCTTCCTTGAAGAAGAGACTGCGAGCCGAGCGCTTGTTGTCGTACTTGAAGCGCTTGATTACCGTCAGAGCAAGGCCTTCGCCCCACATCTCGACGCGCCAGTTGTAGAAGATCTTTTCCAGCAGCTCATCGTGGTTGAGAGCCGTGATAGCGGTCTCTACAGCGGAGTACTTGTCAGCAGCGGTACGCTCCTTGAGGAGCTTCAGCAGGATGGTCTTCGCCGAGGCATCGTCACCATTGCGAGCGGCAGCTTCGGAGGCTATGAGGTAGATCTCAGCCATACGCATGAAGACAATGTCGCTTAGCCAAGTGCGGTCTGCCATCGTACCGATGGGCTTACCCGTAGCGGAGAAGAACTTGTTCCAGGGTATCCCGCTCTTGGGGTGGAACCAATTCTTACGCAGGTCGTACTCGGGGATCTGATCCTGGAGGTACTTGTTGATACCCTTGCGGGCACCGACGGCAGCATAGCTATAGGTGTAGATATCCATGTGCCCCCAGAAACTTCTCAGTGAGCCCGTGATATCCTCTGTGATATCGATAGCCCAGATGAATTCAGGAGTCTTATAGTTGTTGAAGCCGTTGGTCGTCAGTTCGTTGGCTGGGATGAGGGGGTAGTTGGTGGCTTGATTTGTGATCACGTCATTGGCTACCGTGTAAGCTTCGCTCCACTTCCCCATGTCCATGTAGGCACGAGCCAGGGCGCCCTTAGCTACTGTCTGGTCGATGTACTGGCGGTCAGCTCGCTGCATGCCAGAGACGTCCATGGCGGCGATACCCTCAGTAAGGTCCTTGACGATCTGGGTATAGATCTCTTCGATGGTAGCGAGCTTCTGTGGCTTGCTGGCATCGTCAGTAGCAGCATAGATGGGTACTACGGTGAGGCTCTTCGTATCGGTTGCATAGGGCTTGCCGTAGAAGTGCACCAGGTTGAGATAGGCTAAGGCGCGAAGCGTTTTCACCTGCCCCCAGTCAAAGATGTCCTTCATTCTCTTGGCCTTCAGATTCGGCTCCGTCGTCACTTCGGGAGGCGTCGTGTCACCCGTGCTTGAGCGGAAGAAGCTGTTAGCCATAGATATCGTGCGGTAGCTGATACGCCAGACGGCATAGTTGAGGTTCCCATCTCGCTTATATGAGAGTAGGCGTGCTGCCTCTTGGAACCATCCATAGCCCAGCCCCCCTTGCAGCTCCATATCGCCAGACATGAGGTCGGAGCTGATATCGAAGGCCTTCTGTGCGAAGTCATCGTGACGGCTGGAGGATTGCCCGTCTTTGAAGAAGGTACTGAGGATACCATTGATGTACCCCTCGTTGATACCATCATTCCACTGGCTGGCCTTCTTGAGCTGATCGGCCGTGAATAGCTGGGAGGGATCTTGCTCGAGGAAGTCCTTCTTACAAGCTGAGAGGGCGACCAGGGTGAGTGCAGCCCCGACGAAGGTTCTTATACTTGTACGCATAGTATATAGGTGTATAAGAGGTGAGACGAATTAGAAGCTGATGCGTGCCCCTGCGACGAAGGTCGATACAGGCAGGTAGCGGTTCGTACCTGAGCCCCCATTGAGGCTGGTCATAGCAGCGTAGCCCTTACGAGCGGAGATGAGGAAGAGGTTGTCACCGCTGACGTAGACGGAGGCGCTGTTGAGGCCGAGGTGCTTCATCAGGCTCTTGGGCAGGTCGTAGCTGATACGAGCATTGCTGAGCGTGAGGAAGGAGCGGCTCGTGAGGAAGCGTGTAGAGGTCGAGTTAGCGAACTTGAGTGCTTCCACGTTGTGCGTGAGGATAGGCAGGTCCGTATGCTTGTCGCTGCTCCAGTAGTTGCGGATATCCTTGTGCCAGTTGCGCGTGCCGATGACGCTACCGCTGCTCATCAGCTCAGCGTAGACGCCGTCATAGCCCCAACCGCCGAGGCCGTAGCTGAAGTTCGTCGAGATGTTGACGTTCTTGATCTGTACATCGAAGCCGAAGCCACCGACGAAGTCAGGGATAGCGCTCTTGCCGACGAATTCGTTGACAGCCTTGTTGTAGTCCGAAGTCGTCGTCTCGGTGAGTGCCTTAGCGTCACCACCCGTGCTGATGTACTTTTCGTAGTCGGTGACGTAGGCATCATTGCCACTGGCATCCTTGTAGGTGTAGGCCTTCCACATAGGCAGCCCTTCATTGCTGACACCCTTCCAGATAGGCATATAGTAGTCGAGTACGGAGTGACCCTTCTTGTAAGCATAGTTGCCATGGAGCTCGTAGTGCTTGGGTACGCCGAAGGGGTCGACGGGCATAATGAGCATCTTGTTCTTGTAGTAGCCACCATTAGCGCGGACGTTCACAGAGATGTCCTTGCTCTTGTAGGCCTCCCAGTTAAGCTCGACTTCAAGCCCGTTGTTGCGCAGGCGACCTTCGCTCACAGGGTAGTAGGCATAGCCAAGTGAAGGCGCGACTTGCTTCTTGAAGAGCATGTTGTCCGTCGTCTTGACGAAGTAGTCGACGTTGAGCTCGAGAGCGTTGAAGAGGCGAGACTCGAAGCCCACGTTGAAGGTGCCAGAGCGCTCCCACTGCAGGGCGCTGTTACCCTTGGCGTAGAAGGAGAACGAGGGAGAGCTATTGAAGTTGTCTACTTCGTAGAAGTCGTGGTAGAGGTAGTAGTTAGGAGTAGTACTACCATAGGCGAGGTTCAGGGATTGGTTCCCCAGGACACCATAGCTGGCCTTGAGCTTGAGGTTGTTGATCCACTTGACCGAGGAGAGGAACTTTTCCTTGCTGATGATCCAAGCGGCACCGACCGAACCGAAGGTACCCCAACGGTAGTCGGGAGCGAAGCGCGAAGAGCCGTCTCGGCGGACTGAGGTACTCAGGTAGTACTTGTTCTTGTAGTCGTAGCGAGCTTGACCGAAGTAGCTTTCGATAGCGTAGGTCAGGCGGTAGCCAGAGATATCACCACGGATGAGACCGTCATCGAGGGTAGTCACGTTCCCGAGGATGAGCTTCTTCTTACCAGAGTAGTGGAAGTCGAGCTCGTTCTTTGTGGCTTCGTGAGCGATGAAGGCATCTACGGTGTGGTCACCAAAGGTCTTGCCCCAAGAGAGGATCTCGTTGAGCGTCCAGCTGAAGTCGTTTTCATTCGTATTGTAGATGCGGCCGATCTTCGCAGCATCCCCGTAGTAGGGGTTAGCCAGCGTTTCATTCTTGGAGGCCGTAGACTGGAAGCCGTAGGTGACGGCGAGCTTGAAGTCCTTGAGGAAGCGATACTCGAGGTTGAGGTTCCCCGTAGTGAGGTTCGTGAGGTCTTCGTCGCGGTCGAGACGGACAGCACCAGCAGGGTTGATACCACCAGCATAGGCACGGCTACCTTCGGAGGTCTGACCGTAGTCGTAGCTCTTGCCACCAGGGATCTTGGGGTCATTGACGAGGTTCCCGTTTTCGTCGTGCTCGAAGACAGGGTAGATCGAAGGGATCTGGTTGACGAACTGGAAGCCGTTGTTGGAGTTGCTCCCCTGGCCTGGGCTCTTAGCGAGTGAGCGAGAGTAGGCGAGGCCGAGGCTTACCTTGAAGTCCTTAGTGGGGCGGACGGTGACATTGTTACGTAGGTTCAGGCGATTGAATTCGGAGCTGATGTAGTACCCGATGTTGTCCTGATACCCCAGTGAAGAGGAGAAGTTGACCTTCTCAGATCCACCTGATACGCGTACATTCGTTTCCGTGATGCGACCGGTGCGGAAGATATGATCACGCCAAGACTCGGGTGTGTAGAGGCGCTTGTAGCTCTTGTTGAACTTACCTGTGTTCACATCGATCATTTGACCTGAGCCAGCCTTCCAGAGGTTGTAGTGGTCCCAGATACCGGTAGCATCTTCGCCACCTGCGAGGATCCCAGGGAAGAAGAGCAGGTCGGCTGCATTCTTAGGTGCATCAGCGATGGTCTTGCCATCAGCGAACTTAGCCTTGGGGTTGTTGTAGAGCTGGGTGAGCTTATCCTTGAGACCGAAGCGTTCGTAGGTGTTCTTCATAGCCTCGTAGGCTACCTCCATATATTCTTCAGGAGAGTCGATGACATCGTACTGGGGGAGATAGCGGACGTTGATCCCGCTCTTGATCTCGGCGTCGAAGGAGAGACGACCAGCCTTACCCTGCTTGGTGGTGATGAGGACGACCCCGTTAGCAGCGCGTGCCCCGTAGAGTGCGGTAGCCGAAGCATCCTTGAGGACCGTGAGGTTCTCGACGTCGGCCATATTGAAGCCGCTGAGGAGGCTGGTGTAGGGTACCCCGTCGATGACGTAGAGAGGTGCCGTGCTGGAGTTCACAGAGCCGATACCACGGATCTGTACCGTAGCGGCTGCACCAGGCTGGCCACTGGTCGTGAAGACCTGGACCCCAGGAGAAGCCCCTTCGAGAGCCGAGGTGATATTAGATCCCGTCTTCTTCGTTAGGCTGGCGACGTCGATACGAGCGGCTGACCCCGTGAAGGAGTTCTTAGTCTGCGTACCATAGGCGACGACGACGACCTTATCGATCGACTTTTCCTCATTCTTTAGGGTGATCTTGAGCTCTTGCCCCGTGATGGCTACGGTCTGGGTGAGGAAGCCAATGCTGGAGACCCTGAGTGTCTTAGCCTCGGCTGGGAGACGGAGTGTGAACTTCCCGTTGACGTCGGTCAAGACCCCGTGGGAGGGGAACTCGACGCAGGTCACGGATGCGGCGACCACGGGCTCCTTGTCATCTGCCGCGATGACGACACCAGTGACGGTGACTTGCTTTTTCTGAGCCCACGCTACTCCTATAGAGATGCAGAGGAGTAGGACGAAGAGTAAACTCTTTCTCATTAGACTTGTGGTGATTAGGGTGAAACGGATGTTAGACTGCTGTGGGTGGTGTGACCCTTGGGTGTTGATTCCTCGGTCGTCATCTCGCTGTGGTAAAGATGTGACGTGTGATATTTGATGTGTATGCCACTGCGAGATGAGGACCTCTGTTGGGGGGGATATGCGGCCGCTCGCCACAAGCATTCCTGCGGTCTGGTGGTAGTGCAGTCTGTCGATGTGAAGGGAGGTGGTACTCGTATCTCCCTCGCTCCATGGCAGTCTGTGTGCTATATCAGACTCTATGAGCAAAGGTAGCAATCTTTCTTTCCTAAGCAAGTCCGCTGGAAAATACCTCGTTTGTGGTTCGCTATGATTCTCTTTTATAGCTTTTTAATTATCTGTAAGATGGCGCATTCCCATAGGGATACTTACTTAATTTCTTTATGTAGGGTGTGCGTGTCCTACCGCGCATTGCGCTACTTCTGGCACGTGTATGAGAAGTCTTTGTGTTGAGTGGTACCGAGGATAAGTAAGAGGAGAGCCCCAGCCGAATGTCTGCTATCAGATCATTCGGCTGGGGCTCTCCCTTATATTATTATGGTATAGAGGTGTAGACTACCCCTTTGCCTAAGGAGACAAAGAGACCGTGTGCTGTCTACCTCTATCCGTAGCTACTTATTGCTCTTGCGGCGGTTGCAGTCTCGGCAAAGCATCTGTAGGTTCGCTATCTCGGTCTTCCCGCCCTTGCTCCAAGGCTTGATGTGATCGCCCTCCATCTCCTCATACTTGTACTTCTTCCCACAACAGGTGCAGATCCCGCCTTGCTGTGTATAGACGGTGCGCTTCTGGCTGTCGCTGAAGGCGCGGATGCCGAGCAGGCTCGGGTCGTCGTTCCCGATAGCCTTCTCCAGGACGTACTTATAGATGCCACTTTTTTTGGTCACATCTTCATCAGCCATCAGCCGAGAGACTTCCTTCTCAAGAACCAGTGGGGCATACGTGTACTGATGGTATTCATTGTAATAGATCCCCCAGGGAAGCCCCTTCATCTCCTTGCGATAGATGGGGAAGAGCTTTTCTACCCATGTGATGACCCGTTCAAAGTAGTCCCAGAGGTCTCGAGAGTCAGGGTCGTGCTGGTGCTCGATCATGCACTCCTCGATGCTCTGTTTGGGGGTCTCTCGGTCACCATACCAATAGATCACGGTCTCCAGGTAGTCCTGTCGGTTAGCTGTTCCCTTGAGGTATGTGCTTCCAAGCCCGTAAGCGACACAGCCTGTCTTGCTGAAGTAGCGCTTCGCATCTGATACCCAGGGTCCTGTATAGACCGCATTACGTAGCTCTTGGTCGGTAAGCTCTTCGCCTGCGATATTGATGGTCTTGAACCACTCGAGCTTCTCACTCTCTGTCCCATCGCAGATATAGACGGTGAGTTCGTAGTCAAGAAGTTGCTCCCTTCGGTCCTCAGGAAGCGTGTGGAATGCCTGAGGCTGCTTAATGCCAAAGAGTCCAGCACAGGAGAAGTCCCCATCGAGGAAGGTGCAGATAGATAGCGTCCTTTGCTGACCATCTATGAGCTCATAGCGGCCATTCCCATGATCAGCCCAGTACATGACGTTTAGCGGATAGCCCTTGCTAAGGGTATCGATGACCGCTTGCTGTTGCTCGGGCTTGTAGACGAATTCGCGCTGGTAGGCAGGGCGTACATCCAGCTTGCCTCCATAGGCGACGACACCATTGTCGCCATTGTCTTTGTAGCCGTTGAATAGATCACGGACTTTAATGTGTACGAGTTGAATAGTCATAGGTGTGCTGATTATTTGCGTTTGCGGATGAATATACGTTTGTATTTACGTTCCCCATTTACCACTGGTTGGGATACTTTACTGGATGCATCCCAGAGCCCAGCAGAAAATCCTTTACCTTCACTCTCCGTCGCTCCGATGATTTCGAACTGATCGGGGTTGTGCTTATCCAGGTAGGTAATGGGTACTCCCATTGCTCCGTCATAGTCACAGGGAATATCAGCGGTCTTATCTACGCTGATGGCATCGTAGTTGTCGTAGTGAGGGTATTCTTCAGGACTATACTTTTTGTAGAGGGTGAGTTCCTCGTGTCGCTTTTGTATATCCAAGTTCGTATACCAATAGGAGCGAGCTGCTTCGTGGAGAGTCCCTTCTGGTGTGTAGAACCAACGCAGGCAGTTATATCCCAGCCACATCTTATTTTCTCTTATCAGTTCAAAGCAGTTCTTATAAGTGACAGCGTTGGTATTTCCTACGATGACAAAGTGCTTGCCGTACTCAATGAGTAAGGCTACATACTCACGAAAAAGAGAGAAGGGTGGGTTGGTAACGACGATATCTGCCTCTTGCAGGAAGGCAATGCATTCTGGACTGCTGAAGTCTCCATCTCCTTGCAAGGGGTGTACCAACCCAGCAATATTAGGGTTGGGAGGTGAGCCGATATCCTCTCCTTCATACACAAGATAGACAGCTTGCCCTGAGGTGTTTTGAGAAAAGAGATCCGGATTTTGATTCTTGTAGCAGGTCGTGATGAGCTTCTTGAGACCGAGGCGATGGAAGTGTAGGACGAAGTAGAAGAAGAAGTTACTCATCCGAGGATCGTCACAGTTGCAGAGCACAGTCTTGCCGGCAAAGTGCCCACGATAGTGCTTGAGCTCAGCCTCGATGTCTTCCAGCTGGGTGTAGAACTCATCAACCTTTGCCCTCTTAGCCTTAGTTAGAGAGTTATTCGTCATAAGCGCATAGCATATTGGGCGCTGGCTATCTCTTCGGCGTGAGCCCCCTAAGAGCCCCAAGACAAAAGAGAAGCGTAGACGCTTCCCACTCTTTGTCTTAAGGCCCTAGGAATGCCCACGTCACAAGAGATAAGTCACGCCTACGCTATGCGCAGGCGTTCACTGACTTATTCGAGTGACGTACTTTGAATTTCCTAGGTTCTAAGACATTTCCGAATAAATAGCAAACGCTATGTTAGTACTGAAGATGGAGCGCTATTGGCAGACGCTTCTGCCCGACTCCAAGTACAAAGGTATGGATAATCGGATACCTCCGCAATGGTAGGAAGACTGCATCGGAGTGTGAGGAGTAGGTGTGTGCGCTACTGCTTTTCCTCTGGACTTTCTTTGCTTACGTGAAGGCGTATAAATCATGCTTCGCGAGGAGGTGAAGTGAAGCAATAGTCGTTTGCGTCTGCTTCAATAGTTGTTTGGGGTACAAACGAATAGTTATTCGCATACGAAACGAATAGTTGTTTGCACCTCAAACCAATAGTCATTCGTGTGCAGACCAATAGTTGTTTGTGAATAGATCTATTGAGCTTCATCTGTGACCCCTATAATGACAAGGCGCATTAGTTGGGTAGGGAAGTGGTCTCTTGTAGGGGCGTTTTCGAGACCTTCGTATAGAGGGTGATGTGAACCTATATTGGTCGCTGGGTTGACCTATATAGGTCGCATCAACAACCTATATAGGTTCGCACGACGACCAATATAGGTCGACTCACTGACCAATATAGGTTGATATTATGTCCTTCTATGAGGCTCTGGTGAGGTATCGCAGTCGGAGCTTCTGTCGTATGTGGATGGTGTGGGAGAGGGACTAATGCTCAGCTCCCCTTCTATATATAATAATGTACGCGCGCAAGGTGGAGTGCTTGCGTGGAGAAGTAAGCGTGCGGGGTTCGTAATAGGTATATGAGTACGTGGGTAGAACTATATAGGATGGCGAAGAAAGCTATATAGCTTTGTGAAGCGACCTCTATTTAGGTTGTTGCTCTGCGTAGGGATAAAAGTTGTGGACGAGTGGCAGAAATGTTTGGGCTACGTACGTAGCTCTAATATCTACGTACGTGGATATTTGGACTGACGTACCTGGTCTTTAAGACTACGTACATAGACAGAAGAAAACCACTACGTAATGGCGCTTTTTTCCTTACAAGAAGGACACTTTTTCCTCCGCTGAATAAGAGGAATACTTGCGATAAGGCGAAGGGCTTGCGTATCACTTCGGAGAGGCGTATCGGGGAGTTGGGCGTGCGATGCCTTAGCACTCTAAATAGAGGACAGGAGTCGCGGCGACAGTCTCTATTTGGAAATACAGGTATTATTGCCGTATCTTTGCAGTCGCAAGTCAGGCGGACGAGCAGTGAATGACAGGGTTTAGATCGAGGGTGGTAACGAAAAAGTTTCACTCAAGATTTGGTGGAGTGAAAACTTTGCTTTACCTTTGCACTCGCAAAAGAAACGAACGGCCTTGCGGCGACGCGGGGTGTTTGACTTTAAGAGATCTTTGAGATAATTGATATTGACAAACAGAAGTGTAGTAACAAACGTTTAGGGAAAAGAAGACCTAACCGTCAATTACGACCTTTACTTAGGTAGAGATACACTAATAAATCTGAAGCAAGAATCATTTTTAGAGCAAGACAAACAGAACAAAGTACAATAAAAATATTGACAATGAAGAGTTTGATCCTGGCTCAGGATGAACGCTAGCGATAGGCTTAACACATGCAAGTCGAGGGGCAGCATGGTCTTAGCTTGCTAAGAC